>JBFHPN010000220.1:0-4746 GCA_041592735.1 Oleiphilaceae bacterium
TTAGAAGGCGAGATCAGATTATATAACCCAAATTTCTGTCGCCTTTTTCATGTCGACCTTAAAGAACAGGGCATTCTCAGTATTCATGAATTGCTCAGCGAAATTGACATGCTCATTCCTCCTCCCAACAATTTATCAAAAGAAATTCTCAGATCTCTTTTAGAGCCGGAGCATCAGTACATCTGCGAATTCAGAACACGTTTTGGCCGAACAATAGAAGCCCACTCCAACCCCCAGAAGAAAAATTCAACGATTATCGGGCAAGTGTGGAGTTTCAGGGATATCAGTGAACTCAAACTAAAAGAAGAAGAGGCCAAGCATCGCGCCTATCACGATTTACTGACGGGCTTACCCAATCGGCGACTTCTCGCCAGCCGCCTTAATGAAGCATTGCTGGCAGCAAAGGGTTCAGAGCGTTTAACCATCGTATTGTTTATAGATCTCGATGGCTTTAAAGATGTAAATGATTCCCTAGGCCATGGTGTCGGCGATGCGCTGTTGAAATCCATCACCTCCCGGCTCGAAGCTATTCTCCCAGAACAATGCCTGCTCTCAAGGCATGGTGGCGATGAATTCATTGCCGTCATGGAAAAACAGGAAAACTCCAAAAACGCGCAAAACTTTGCCAAGTCAATTGTTGAATCCTTTAGTTTACCTTTCCATCTCGGGGAGGAAGCCATTTATATGAGTGCCAGTATTGGTATCTCGATTGCCCCCATTCATGGAAGCACTTCCGAAAAATTAATCAGCCATGCTGATATTGCCATGTATCAGGCAAAGAAGCGGGGTAAAAACACCTTTGTCATTTATGACGACGAGTTAAACAGCCAGCCAGCCTATCGCTTAAAAGTCAGAAACCAATTAAATATCGCCCTGGAACAAGATCAATTCGAACTCTACTTTCAGCCAAAAATATGCCTTGATACCGGTTCAGTGAAAGGCGCTGAAGCCTTGATTCGATGGCGTCAGGAAGATGGTTCTTTCAGGAGCCCAATGGAATTTATTCCGATCGCTGAAGAGAATGGCCAAATCATCCCGATCAGCCAGTGGGTTATCCATAAGTGTTGCGAGTATCTGCAAAACTGGCAAGATATCCTGGATGATGATTTTGTACTCGCACTTAACATTTCTGCCCGACACTTTCATCGCGGCTTATTGCAAGAAGATCTGGCGTTGGCGCTGGGCAAATATGCCGTCAATCCCAATCAGTTAGAACTCGAAGTAACCGAAACCGCTATTATGGATGATGTCGATCTGGCCGTTCAAACACTTAACGAACTCAAGAAGATGGGCATCCGAACCGCTATCGATGACTTTGGAACCGGACAATCCTCCCTGAGTTACCTGCGCAAACTGCCTATCGAAATCCTCAAAATTGATAAAAGCTTTATTGATGAGATTCTGGTATCACAAGAAGATCGGACCCTTGTCAGGGGTATTATTGATATGGTTCATGCCTTGGGCATTGAAGTGGTTGCAGAAGGGGTAGAAAATCACCAGATGGCTAGCCTGCTGCATGAAATGCAATGCGATTTAGTGCAGGGCTATCATTATTGTCCACCTATCCCGGCAAAAGATTTTTTAATCATCATTCAGAACAAGCGCTGTTATCTCTAACACTATTTCTCTAACCGAGGCCGTAAGTTAAGCCTGATCAAGCGAAGAAAGCGGCTTTGTTGGCGTTCGTTTTTTATCATGGAACCAGATGTACAAAGACAAGGCAATCGCAGGAATCCCCATCACTGACGCCAGAATAAAAAACCACTCATAACCGGCTGCATCGACCACCCAACCGGAAAACCCGCCAATAAACTTTCCGGGAAGTGTCATCAGAGAGCTGAACAAGGCGTATTGCGTCGCCGTATACGTTGAGCTGGTCAAGCCGGACAAATAAGCAATAAATGCGACACTCGCCAAGCCGCCACTCAGATTATCGGCACTAACGACCAAGGCAAGTAAGAGTGTCGATTGAGACGCCAACGCAGCCATCATGGCAAACAGCAAATTGGTTGATGCCACCAGTATCGCGCCCAGTACGAGCACGGGGCGTACCCCCCAAACGGCCACCAGCAAGCCTCCGAGCGCGGAACCGGCAATCACCATAAAAAAGCCAAAAACCTTGGTAATATCCGCAATCTGAATCTTTGAGAATCCCATATCCAGATAAAACGGATTGGCCATCACGCCCATTGTAATATCACTGATACGATAAACACTGATAAACAGTAAGATCATCAGCGCATACCAGCCATGACGCCGAAAAAAATCAACAAAAGGGCCAATCACTGCAACAGAAATCCGGCCTAGCAACCAAGCCATAAGACCCGGTTTATCTTCATCGGGCTCCATCAGGCGTTCAACTTTTTGTTCCAAACCACCATCATCACTTGGCTGTACTCTGTCTGGTTCTTTGACCATCAACACTGTAATCATGCCAACGAGCATGAAACACGCCATAATCGCGTAGCACCAATGCCATGAACTGAATTCAGCAATATAAAGTGCGCCAGCACCGGCGACTAACAAGGCAATGCGATAACCCAGCACATAGGTTGCAGACATGGCAGCCTGATACTCTTCTACTGCGGCTTCAATACGATAGGCATCGACACTGACATCCTGTGTCGCGGATGAAAAGGCCACCAGCAAGCCACACAAGGCCAGAAACTGTAGTTCTTCCAAAGGGTTGGTGATCGACATCATCAACAGGCCCAGCGCAATCCCTAATTGCGCCACCAGCATCCAGCTCCGACGCTGCCCCAGCAATCGATGTAATAACGGAAGTTTGAATTGATCAACCACCGGTGCCCAAAAAACTTTGATTGAATAGGTAATACCGATCCAACTGAAGAACCCGATGGTTGTTCTGGTCACGCCCGCTTCTGTCAACCAGGCGGTTAAGGTAGAAAAGACCAACAGAAAGGGTAAGCCGGCCGAGAACCCCAGAAACAGCATGGCAATGACCTGAGGTCGGCGATAAATCTTGAATGCCTCTCTCCAGGGGTGTTCGGGTTGCAACAATGAAGGTTTCAAATAAAGCTCGATTAATCCCTGAAGTTATTAAATTGAAGCGGCAGATCAAGTTCAGTTTCCCTCAAGAAACGAATCACTTCTTGCAGATCATCCCTTTTTTTACCCGTCACGCGCACTTTATCGCCCTGTATTGAGGCCTGAACTTTTAACTTGGCATCTTTTATCAGCTTAACAATCTTACGCGCATTATCGATATCAATACCCTGACGAACTTCAAAGGAACGTTTGATCAGTTTACCTGTGCGCGTATCCGAATAGTCACCCAAGGAGCGTGCATCCAGATTTCGTTTGGTAAACGAGGAACGTAAGATATCTATCAGCTGTTCGAGTTGAAAATCATGTTCTGCGGTTAGGGTAATCTTATGGTTTTTATCCAGCTCGATATCTGCTGTGACATTCTTAAAGTCCCAACGGTTACCCAGTTCACGTTTTGCCAGATCCGTTGCATTTGTAACCTCATGAAGGTCAAGTTCTGAGACCGTATCAAAAGATGGCATGCTATACTCCCGCTCATAGAAAACTAAAAAAGCGCATTATAACGACACCTGACGCTAAAAGTCAGACCTGTTATGTATATGCCACAAAAATATTATGAAGAATCATGCTGCTTTTTCTTGATTTACAACTATATTCGTTAACCGGATCATGAAATAGACGAATCGTGTAAGCAATGAATCAGATAAGGATTGTAAACAATGCCCAACCTCGATCTTTCCATTCTAGTGGTAGACGACACCAAGTTCAGTAGCACCATCATTGCCAAGACACTCGCCAAAGCTGGCTATCGGGACATTCGCATCGCGAACGATGCACATACCGCCTTAAAAATTCTGGATCAGCGCAAAGCCAGCGTACTCATTGCGGACTGGCTGATGCCAGAAATGGATGGTTTGCAACTGACTGAGCGTGTCCGGCAAATGGATGAGCAACACAATCACTTTACTTATGTGGTGCTACTCACTGCAAAAGAAGGCAGCAGCGCATTGCAGGAAGCTTTTGATCGGGGCATCGATGATTTCATTTTCAAAGCAGAGATGTCAAAACAGCTTCTGCCCAGAGTTTTCGCAGCCGACAGAATGTCGGACATGCAAAACAGCCTGCTAATCGCAAACCAGTTACTCCTGGAAAGCAATCGGGATCTGGAAACCAAGAATGTTCTGGACCCGGAAACCGGCATTGGCAATCAGCGATATGCACAGGAAACCCTGGCAAAACTGATGCGACATACCGAAGCGCGCGGCGGCGCCTGCAGCTATATGCTGATCACCATAAAAGATTGGGAAAAACTCAAGAAACAGCATAACCACCACATCCGCGAAGAGTTATCGCTAGGTATCACCCGCCGGCTTAGAAGTGTTATCCGGCCACTCGATACGCTTTGCAGAATTTCTGAAAACCAGTATGCCGTCCTGGCGCATTTTTCTCACATTGACTATTGCACCACAGGCTCTTATCGACGCATACACGATGGCATTAATTTAAAGTCATTCAAAACCCTTTCGGGTTATATCTCGGTGAATGCTGCCTCATGTGTGTGCACAGTCGATGACCGCGCCGAAGCGCCACAACCGGCAGACATTGAAAAAAGCTGCCAGACTCTTGTTCAACAAGCGATGAATACGGGAACCATCGTGATTACTCGCTGGAAAAAAGAATCTCTCCATCAACCTTCTTAAACCTTACCGGATAACCAGTGCACTTGCTTTACTCAAA
>JBFHPN010000221.1:0-4736 GCA_041592735.1 Oleiphilaceae bacterium
CCTGAGATGCTGGAAGACGGAACCAATGTTGAAGATTTCGGGCTCCATGAAAATTTGATGCTTGGCGTGAGTTCGAGCCTACCTTGCTTTACCCGAGATGACAGAACTGACCTGAGCGCATGGCTGGCCTTCAACGATGCTCTCAATGCCCTAAAAGGCATGTAAGCGCCAATACCCTTTTTTATCGCTCACTGAGCTTGTCGAAGTGCGATGACATCCCTGGTTTCAGGTCAAGATTTTTCCTGTCCAAACATACGTTCACTGAGCTTGTCGAAGTACGATGACATCCTAGGGTTCAAGTCAGGCCAAGCTGCCCAGCGAGCGTTATTAATCTTGCCCCGTATTGAAGTTTCGGCTCTAGCTAAGTTGAAGATTGAGGTTTAATGTATCACCCGTGTCTAGAATTTATTTTGCAAACATGAAGACCTCATTATATGAACATCACTAAACAAAAATTACTTGAAGCGGTTGAAGCCAGAATACTTTCTGAAGAACAGGCAAATGCATTATTTGATTTTTTCAGAACGCACCCTGATGTAGGTCCACGCTTCGATTTTACCCATGTGCTTTATTATCTTGGGGGCTTAATTGCTATTGGCGCCATGACCCTGTTTATGAATTTAGGTTGGGAGTCTTTCGGTGGTACTGGCATCGTGTTTATCTGCTTGCTCTACGCGGGTATAGGTTTGACGATTGCCAATCGTTTTAATAAAAAAGGCCTGATCGTTCCCGCCGGAATTTGCGCCACCTTTGTCGTGTGTTTAACCCCTCTCGCAATCTATGGTTTTCAGCAATCACTCGGAATTTGGCCGGATGAAAGTATTTATCGTGACTATCATCGATACATTAAATGGAATTGGCTTTACATGGAGTTAGGCACTTTAGCTGTTGGAACTATCATTGCGTGGAAATATAAATATCCTTTTTTAGTGATGCCCATTGCCGTGACGCTTTGGTATATGAGCATGGATATAACCGCGATGATTTCAGAAGGTGATTATGATTGGGAATTAAGAAAACTGGTTTCAATGTATAGCGGTTTGTTGATGATCGCCTTGGCGTTTTGGGTTGATGTCAGGTCTGTAAACAAGGCTGATTATGCTTTTTGGCTTTATCTGTTTGGCGTGGTTGCATTTTGGGCGGGGCTTTCAGCACAACATTCTGATAGCGAACTGTCAAAGTTCATCTATTTCTGCATCAACTTAAGTATGATCGGGGTGGGTGTCTTATTAGTTCGACGTGTCTTTGTCATTTTTGGCGCTCTTGGCAGTTGTGGCTATTTAGGTTATTTGGCCTCGGATATTTTTCAGGATAGTTGGTTGTTTCCGATTACGCTTACAGCCATCGGCTTAGGGGTTGTTTACCTGGGTATTGTTTGGCAAAAATATGAGGCCAGTATTACTGAAAAAACACGAAGATTATTACCGGCTGCCGTGAGAAACATGTTGGAAGCAAAACAAGAATAAATTCTTAATACCTATTGAGCAGATGACAAAGCTTTACCAACGAAGGTAAAAGGGGAACGATAAACTTAAAGGAGGCACATGTATCTTTCATCTTATTAAAGTATGCAACGCTCCGAATAAAGAAATGCGTTAGTTATTCCCAGAGGATTATGTCAAATTGACTGAGCCAGTACGCTGACCACATTGTTTTCCTGCCATATAGTCAGAGCAATGCCTTTTTCTAATAGCACCTCTGGTTTATCCCCTTCTGAAATTTTTGGTAATTTGCCAAAGCGATCTTTTTCATAGAGCGCCTGATAGTAAGTGACCATCTTGCCTTCAGGAGACTGAAAACGCAGCTGTAACGCAACCGCGCCTTGAAGTGTGCAGTAGCGACCTCCCAGTAATTTTAAATTCGAAGAGTTCATATCTCCCGAGTAAAAAGGAGAAAAGTCGAGTCGTTCAAAAAATAGGCGCAATTCCTGAAGGGAGTCGGTTTCGATATCAAGTGATTTGATTTTCAAATGATTGGTAAAAACTTCGTGAGCCAAACGTTGTTGTATTAGCTCATTGGTATGCGTTTTGTAAGTGTAGCCTAGTGCTAGCATCACAAAAAAAGAAGCAGCTAGAGAAAGTAAGGCAAGCTTTTTTCTGTTGCGTTCGGGCTTAGATACTGCTGGTGTAGACTTGTAATCTGCCTGGCTTTGCAGCTGATCTATTTCGTGGTCCGAAAGAGAATCCTGTTCAAGAAGATTTTTGAGCGCATCCCTTAAAGGTTTTTGAGGCGTCATATCTTTTTCTCCTCAATAAACTGCGGATGTTGATCGATCCGCAATCGCAATCTACGCAGCCGTGATAAAACAGTTGCACGAGGAATCACTAACTCTGCTGCAATTTCTGATGCCGACAAACCTTCCACAGCCCAAAGAAAGACGACTTCTTTTTCAGGTGGATTAAGCTTACACCAGACCTGCTTCAGGGTGCGTTCATCGATAAAGGTGGCTTCAAGGTCTCGTTCTATTAATTGATCGGTATCAGTTTCTTCTAACACATCAAACTGAACTATTTTTTTGCGCCGCTGCAAATCAAAAAAACGATTCCTGGCAATACGTTTCAAAAAGGCATGATGATCGTCGATTTTGCTTTTTTGGCTCAAGTATTTTTCGACAGAGTCCTGAACTAAGTCATACGCATCATCTCGATGGCCCGAAAGAGCCATACAATAACGGAATAACCTGTTTAAGGTTTGACGATCCAAAATCATAAGCCAAGTGCCCAGTCTGGTATATATTGTAAGGCTAGGGACTCCAAGGCTTTATCTAAGCCGGTGAGAACCATCGCCCCGAGAAAAACAAGAACATAGCCCAATATCAATTTGGCTGATGCGACATTTTTGAAGAGACCTGGCCGCCAGCGTTTCAATACATTATTTGAAATCACTGCAGCTGCTATTAACGCACAGGCGGTTCCGATTCCAAATGCAAACATGGTAACGAACGCCATCCCCAAATCTCGACCTACTGAGGCTAGCGCAATTGCGGCTCCCAGGGTCGGCCCAACACAAGGCAGCCAAATAAGCCCTAATAATAGGCCGACGCCGAATTGACCAAATGCAGAACCTGATTCCAGTTTATTGGTATTCATTCGACTGCTGAGCAATGAGAGTTTAAGCGCAAGCCAATCCGATAAAGGTTTGATGATAAGGGTCAAACCTACCAGTATCAACAGCACTGCTGCAAACCAGCGAAATGCAACGGGGTCTAATCCGGCATTCAATAATGCTAAGGTCAAAACACTGCCGGCTACAGCAAACGATGTACTTAATCCCAAGGCTAGAAAAAGCGGCCCGGTACGTCCTTTTACCGAGGCGGAAGCCATCACGACAGGAATAAGAGGCCAGACGCAAGGGGATAAAATGCTCAGTACACCCGCCAGCCAGGCCAGAGGAATAGATGCAAAATCCAGACTCATGACTTGGGCTTAAAGTTGATCGCTTTATCTAACTCTGCTGCAATCACGTCTGGACGAGCTTCAGCCACGCTGAACCAGAACTGCTCGTCTCCCTTGTATAGTAATAAGGTTGACTGACGCGGTGCGCGAAATTGTTTTACATACTCTTTCTGTGCATCGAAATCCACTTCAAGTATATAAAATGCGTTATCAGGGTTATTTTTTCGATAGCTTTCGATTGCGGCTTGTTGTTTTTTACATGTAGAACACCAGTTTGCAAAAACATCAATGAGTACCACTTCGCCTGCTTTTTGTAATGCTTCAAAGCGTTCTTGGGTAAATTTTTCTTTTTCCAATGCATATGCAAAATTAACTGCAATGGTTAATACGGATAACAAAAAAAATCTGGCTAAAGTCTGCACGATATACTCTCCGGTAATGAATTTATGTCATGAAAATAAAAAAGAGATAATAAAATAATCAGCGTGTTGACACATGATTACCTTAAAAGACGAAGAGTAAGCAGCTTTGATTGCATTAAAAGTAATTAATATTTGGGTGAAGTAAAAACAACTATAAAGATGTCCGAGCGAATCAATTTTAATCTCTCCGATACTTTAAAATCTTATGGGCGACATCTTAAATTTGAGGATGATCAGTGAAGGTGGTTTTCAATTTCGAAAGCATACGATATTTGTTTAGAAGCCCTTCATTTTTCATATCGTTTAATACAGCAGATAATTTGGGTACAAGTGCCTCATGTTTGTTATGGAGAAAAGCATGCCCGGTAAAACGCTCCAATTCTCCAATAATATATAAACCGCTGGATTTGAATTCATCTGACTCCAGCAAACTTAATATATCCATTTCAGCGCCTATATGAATATCTGCGCGTTGTTTGAGTAGCATCCTTAATCCGTGAGAGGTGTGTGACACCGATTCAAGGTTTTCAGGCTTCACCACCTTGGGAAGATTCGTTTCACAGCCTTTAATACCTGCCATAAAAACGACTTTATAATCCGTATTCTTTAAACTGTTCCATCCATGCAATTTAAGGGCTTTATCTGTTGAAACACCGATAAACCCAGACGTCCAATGCGGCTCTTCAATTCTTATTAGATTTGGGTGGATGTCGTTATAACTGTAAATTCTGGATAACTCACCATCTAGTGTACCGTTATCAGAAAGTAGAGAACTTCTTTTAGCCGGGAAGGTTTGATAGATGAATTTGTAGCCTATGCGTCTGAAGGCTTCAGTATAGACTAGGTTAAGAAACGTTCCCGAAGGGCTGTCCAGCGGTTTCTGTGTGCCGAGTGTGATTTCATTCTCTGTTGACCAAGC
>JBFHPN010000222.1:0-4724 GCA_041592735.1 Oleiphilaceae bacterium
CAGTTTGGCCCGGTGGTGTTTCCTGCCAGCCAAAATGTTTCGGTTACCTTGCTTACCTGAATTCAAATCGACCTCTTCCTGATATTTGCTAAGGTATTTGTTGGTGTTTCCGCTGGAGAACTGACTAACTAATGCTAAGCTGAATAATGTGATTCATCTTGTCTATTCCTACTAAGGCTACTTTTTAGCAGCTTGCCCTTCGAATGGGTGCACTGACATGCAGTTTAACCAGAATGGTCTAAGAGTAAAAAGGGCATTGGCGATTTCATGCCATTGAATGTTCACAACTGAAATGACTTATTAGTCAGCATAAAAAGTCGAACAATAATTTATTTTCATACGGTATAAAGAGTTAGGCGCCATAAAAAGCATGAAAAAACATATACTTATAGTTGATGATTCGGCCTCTATCAGGCAAATGGTAGAAGTGACTCTAAAGTCAGCTAATTACGTAGTAAGCACCGCAAAAGATGGCCAAGAAGCATTGGACTTATGTCTAACCAATCGATACGACTTTGTGTTGACGGATCAGAACATGCCGCGCATGGATGGTATTACCCTAATCAAATCACTGCGTGGTTTGGAGGCTTACAGACAAACTCCGATCATCGTATTAACGACGGAATCTGGTGTTGAAATGAAAGAGAAAGGGCGTGCTGCAGGTGCGACAGGCTGGATGGTAAAGCCATTTGACCCTGCAAAACTCTTGTTACTGACGAGTAAGGTTTTACCTTAGTTTGAAGGGAGCACCTGATAAGGCGATGTTATGTCTGACGAGATAGATTTGAGCCAGTTTCATGGCGTCTTCATTGAAGAAAGTTATGAACATTTAGATACTATGGAGCGTTTGTTGATGGCGCTTTCTATTGAGGCTCCCGACAAAGAAGATCTCAATAGTATTTTTCGTGCCGCTCATTCAATTAAGGGGGGGAGCGGAATTTTTGGCTTTGATGCGCTGACAACGGTCACGCATGTGATGGAAAATATATTTGATAAGGCTCGACAAAATTTATTTAATTTTTCAGCGTCGGTGATTGATGATTTATTGAAAGCCATCGATTTATTGCGCACCTTATTGAATGACTACGCTGAAGCAAAGGATGTTGATGTTTCTGCCGTTGATAAAATGGCAAAACAACTCGAAAGCTTAATAAGCAAAGATGAAAAGCAAGACAAACAAGAACAGCAAGACAAGCAAGAGCATGAAGAGGGCTTTGGTTTCTTCGAAGAGCAGCCCTCAGCGCCAAGCTCAAACCAGGATGATGAAGCTTTCGGCTTTTTTGAAGAGAACTTAGTCAAGTCTGATAATGGTGCCAACAAAGAGTCTGACACAGAAGACGGCTTTGGTTTTTTTGAATTAAACGATGCGCCAGAAAGCCTTCCAACACCAACACCCATAGCACCAACTCCTATAGCACCAACAACTATAGCACCAACGCCAAAAGAATCTGATTCTACGAAACAAGATAAAAAGCCTCCTCCCCAAAAATCGATCAATCAGGCAAAAACCGAATCTCTTGAAAGTAGCAGTATTCGCGTTGATACCACCAAGGTAGATAGTCTTGTAAATCTCGTGGGTGAACTGGTTATCACGCAATCCATGTTAAATGTTATTGGCGCTGAAATAGATGCTCCGCAAAAAGAGCGCTTAATGACTGCCTTAGCAGAGTTAGAGCGGAATACCCGAGAGTTGCAAGAAAGCATTATGTCTATTCGTATGCTGCCGCTTTCTTTTGTTTTTAATCGTTTTCCCCGCGTAGTCAGAGATCTGTCTCTAAAATTGAATAAAAAGGTCGAATTGGTGATTGAAGGCGGCCAGACCGAAATAGATAAGGGCTTGATAGAAAAACTCGTGGATCCTTTAACGCATCTAGTCAGAAACAGTTTGGATCACGGGATAGAAATGCCAGAAGTCCGCCAGGCGCAAGGGAAACCGGAAGAAGGTATCCTGACGCTGAAGGCAGAGCAAAAAGGGGGCAATATTGTCATCAGTGTCAGTGATGATGGTGCCGGATTAAATCGTGAGAAGATTTTGCAAAAAGCAAAGGACAAAGGAATCACGCTTCCTGCTAATCCGACCGACTTTCAAATATGGCAACTGATCATGGCGCCAGGCTTTTCAACAGCCGCAGAAGTGACCGATGTTTCCGGGCGCGGCGTCGGCATGGATGTGGTTAAACGCAATATTGAAGCGATGTCGGGCAGGATTGAAATTAATTCCATTGCTGGAGCGGGCTCAGAATTTCAAATTTATTTACCGCTGACGCTTGCCATTTTAGACGGTATGTCTGTGGTGGTCGCGGATCAATTATTTATTATTCCTCTGGTTAATATTATTGAATCGATTCAGCCCAGCCCTGATCAGTTAAAAAATATCAGCAACCAAAAAATATTAGATCTCAGAAATACCTATTGGCCGATTGTCAGTTTGCATGAGGTGATGGATATTGAAGGTGCAGAAACGCAAGAACAAAAAGCCATACTTATTTTGATTGAAACAACCAAGGCCAGGTTTGCATTGATGGTCGATAATATCATTGGCCAACAGCAAGTTGTGATCAAAAGTCTGGAACAACATTACCGGCGCGTAAAAGGTGTTGGTGGCGCCACGATAATGGGCGATGGCAGTGTAGCGCTGATATTGGATGTCGACTCTCTATCCACTCAAGTTAAAGAAACAGATTTTTAAGGTAGTGTTATGACGAATAAACAGAAGCAACCGCCCTTGGATGTGCCAAACTCCCTTGAGTTTTTGACCTTTACGCTGGGAGATGAAAGCTATGGCCTGGACATCATGAAAGTGCGTGAAATCAGGGGCTATGAGCCGGTGACTAAAATTGCCAATGCGCCGAAGTTCATTAAGGGCGTTTTGAATCTGAGAGGAGATATCGTCCCGATTGTCGATTTACGCATCAAATTTTCGATTGGTGAAGCAGTCTATAATGAATTTACCATCGTCATCATGCTCCAGTTTGGTGAAAGAATTGTGGGTATCGTCGTGGATGCAGTCTCTGAAGTGATAAAAATTTCGCCTGATGAAATTAAGCCCCCTCCTGAATTTGGGGTGGCATTTGATAGTCAATATCTGCATGGTCTGGTGCCCATAGACGATCACATGATCATTTTACTTAACATAGAAAAACTGATTTCCAGCGAAGAGCTAGGGCTATTTGATACCAATAAAGAAGAAAAGGAGCTTAACCAATGAATATAAAATCACTTTTTGGTATTAAGGATTCAGGTACGAGTAAGCTTCAATGCCTGGCTTTAGAGGATAGCTCAACTTGTTTTATGATCGCAGATACCATGCGCAATATCGTTTACGCGAATAAATCGGTGCTCAAATTGCTGGCAAACGCAGAAGCGGATATACGTCAGGATCTGCCTCATTTTTCAGTTGATAAGGTTGTCGGCAGCAATATTGATATATTCCATAAAAACCCAACGCATCAGCAAACTATGTTATCCAGATTAAGCGGTACCCATACAGCAGAAATATCAATCGGGAAGCGGCTATTTAAATTGGTTCTGAATCCCTTGATGGACGCGGAAAACCAACTTCAGGGGACGTCCGTTGAGTGGCATGATATTACAGAATTTAAAAAACAGAGCATCCTGACGCATCAAGTCGTTACAGCACTTTCTGCGACATCCAGTAATGTTATGGTCGCCGATGCGGATCGAAACATTGTCTACATGAATAAAGCGGTTGAGTCGATGCTCAGAGAAGCCGAGTCGGATTTGCGATCAGCTTTACCCCACTTCTCTGTGGATAAAGTGGTTGGCAGCAATATGGATATATTTCACCGGAACCCTGCTCATCAAACTCAGTTATTAGCGAATCTAAGATCCACCTATACTGCCAATATCGTCGTGGCAAACCGAAATTTCCGCTTAATAGCCAATCCTATTATTACCGATTCCGGTGAACGAATCGGGTCTGTGGTGGAATGGTTGGATAGAACCAAAGAAGTGGCAGCAGAACTCGAATTATCAAGAATTCTGGGGGCGCTCGATTCGACCACAACAAACGTCATGATTGCGGATAATAACCGTAAAATTATTTATATGAACAAATCGGTCGAGGCCATGCTTCGAACGGTCGAGTCGGACTTAAAGAAAGAGTTGCCCCAGTTCGCTGTCGATAAGATTATTGGCAGCAACATGGATTTATTTCATAAAAATCCAGCCCATCAAATGAATCTGCTGGCATCATTTACCAAAACGTATGCCGCTAACATTAAAATAGGAAAATTACATTTCCGTCTTGTGGCAAATCCTATTTTCTCCAAAGACGGTGAACGGATAGGATCGGTCGTAGAATGGTTAGATCGTACCCAGGAAGTTGCTGTTGAGGAGGAGATCAACGAAGTTGTCAGAAATGCTGCACAGGGTAACTTTAGTACAAGAATCGATACCGCCAGCAAGGCTAATTTCTTCCTGACACTAGCAGAGGGGCTGAATCGTTTGTTGAATACCACTGAAAGTGGATTAAATGAAATATCAAGAGTCCTGAATGCCATTTCTCAAGGTGATCTAACGCAGCGCGTTACTGCGGATTTTCAAGGTAGTTTTGAAGAGTTGAAAGAAGGTTGCAATGATACCGCAGAAAAATTAACCGCCATGCTGGGCGAAATTCGCGAAGCGGTTTATACAATAAACACGGCGTCGGGTGAAATATCTCAAGGAAATCTTGATCTGTCGAGTCGAACAGAACAACAGGC
>JBFHPN010000223.1:0-4717 GCA_041592735.1 Oleiphilaceae bacterium
TCAAACGCTTCGGTACAGGGCAACGCATGACAGCTTGGTTGACCTGCTCAACAGAGAAGAATTCCAACGGGAATACCATCGATTAATCAAGGAGTTAAGCAAACAGAAAAGCACTGAAGCAAAACTGGTTTCTATCATATTTATTGATTTGGATAATTTCAAAACGCTGAACGATACGATGGGGCATCAGGCCGGCGATAATGCGCTGATTAAAATAAGTAAAATCATCCGCAAATCCATTCGTGAGTCAGATATTGCTGCCCGATTTGGTGGTGATGAATTTATGATATTAATTGTTTCGGAGCGAATAGAACAAGCTGTGGCGGTAGCGGAAAAAATCCAACTCAAAATCGAAAAGTTTCAACAATCATTCAGTGAACATGAAATGTCCTTCGGTGCCAGCATAGGCATAGGTTATGCAGAACAGCATAATGCTGATTTTGATGCACTTCTGAAAGCCGCTGATCGCGCCTGTTACCAGGCAAAACACTCCGGAAAAGGTCGAATTTGCCTGGAACAGCTGGGCAAGGCTGAATCACCTACCCTCTAAAGCTCACGCCACAGGCTCAATATAATCGATCAGGAATTGCACGCTTTGCTTTCCGCGAAACTCATTGATATTGGCCCGATATACGACTCTGACTGAGGCAGGCAACATTTCCTGGCACCACTCACTATTAAATTGTATGGCATCAATCATGGCGCCCTGACGATCACTAAGAACCAGTTTTAAATGCTTATCCTTGAGCACTTTACTTTGCACAACATCAAAGCAGCCATCAAAAACAGGTTCTGGAAAGCCCTGCCCCCAAGGCCCGGCTTTTTCTAGTATCTCGATATTCTGAATGGTTCGCTCCTCGGATGGCAAGTCTCCGTCCGTCAATAATACGGCCTCTATATCCGAACTTGATAAGGTGTCTTTCACCAACTGATCAAATACTGAGGAAAATTCCTCAAAATCTCGCAACCGTATAGTCATCCCCGCTGCCATAGCATGACCACCGAACTTTTGTAATAGATGGGGATAACGTTTAGCCAGCAAATCAAGGGTATCACGCATATGCAAACCCGAAATTGAGCGAGCTGAGCCTTTCAATAAAGGATCAGCCTGGTGGGGGTCGTCATCTGCCGGTGCAAAAATTATTGTTGGTCGATGTAACTTTTCCTTGATCCGCGATGCGAGAATGCCTATCACGCCCTGATGCCAGTGAGGCTGGAACAAACAAACACCCCATTTGTCGACTTTTGTTTCCAGCTCAGACGATGATGTAATTTCAGCGACCAGCTCGTCTGCATCGAGTTTCATTTCATGTTCTATCTGCTTTCTTTCCTGATTCAGATGATCAAGACGAGCGGCGAGACTCTGAGCATGCGCTTCAGACTCGGCAAGCAAACACTCTATCCCTATAGACATGTCTGCAATACGCCCTGCGGCATTTAAGCGGGGCCCTACAATAAATCCCATATCGCTGGATTTAACCTGTGAGTGATGCTTGCCAGCCTGATCTAACAGCGCCTTGATACCTGGGCGGCAAATACCCGCTCTGATACGCCTCAATCCTTGCTCGACCAGAATTCGATTATTCAAATCCAGAGGCACAAGATCAGCCACCGTTCCTAATGCCAGCAAGTCCAGATAACCGGCCATATTTAACTCGGGGATACCTGTTTTTTGAAACCAGCCTATCTGCCGAAGCTCTGCTCTCAATGCATTAAGAACGTAAAAGATGACGCCAACACCCGCTGCATTCTTGCTTAGGAACTGGCAACCAGGTTGATTGGGATTCACAATTGCATCGGCTTTTGGCAAGCAGTCACCAGGCAGATGATGATCCGTAATTAAGACCTTTATTCCCAGTGATTTGGCGCGTTCCACCCCTTCTATGCTGGAAATGCCATTATCGACAGTTATGATCAGATTTGGTTGCTGCTGAGCAGCTAAGTCCACTATTTCAGGAGTTAGGCCATAACCATATTCAAATCGGTTGGGCACCAGGTAGTCGCAATCTGCTTTTAGATGCCTGAATACTAGCATGGACAATGCCGTGCTCGTTGCGCCATCACAATCAAAATCACCGACAACCAGTATTTTCTGTTTGGTGATTATGGCGTCTGTGATCAAACGAACGGCTTGTTCAAGACCTTTTAAGTTATCGCTTTTTTCAAGCTGCGCGAGATTTAACGCCAACTCATTTGGAGAACTTACGCCTCTATTCAGATAGATACGATTTAAAAAAAGTGGCAAATCTGCGATGCGTTCATTCGTTTCTGAAAGCGATCGCCTGACTATTTTTTTTCGCATATATGTACCGGCATCTAAAATAAAACAGCCGGGACTCAAACCCGGCTTTTATTAAAAAACGAAACGCACAGCCTCTTAGACGCAGTGCATTATCTGCTATCCGCGGCGATTATTTATTATATAGTCGTGCACTTTCTGCAGGTCATTTGGCAACACATCATAACGCTCTTTGCGATCAAAAAGGTCACGCATATGCATGGGTAGCTCAGGACTAATATCTAAACCCGATTTTTCAACCGCTTCAGGAAACTTAACGGGATGTGCAGTAGCCAACGTCACCATTGGAATGGATGCATCCCGACGACACTGCCTGGCAACCCCAACGCCGATGGCGGTATGAGGATCTAAGAGATATGCAGTTTCAGAAAAGACCTGCTTGATAATTTGACATGTTTCCTGATCGTTCAGAGACCCACTGTCAAAAAGCTCTCTGGCCTTCTTCCAGCGATAGCTTTCTATAGCGCCGGACTGGGTTTTCCAAGCTTTCATTAGCTCGGCCAAAGCCTTGCCATCACGACCATATAAGTCGAACAGCAAACGCTCAAAATTGCTGGATACCATAATATCCATACTCGGAGATAAAGTATGTTGTAAAGGTTCCTGGTGATAATGATTCTGGCTAATAAAACGGTGCAAAATATCATTTTTATTGGTTGCCACAACCAGCTGGCTGATTGGGAGACCCATATTTCGCGCGAGGTAGCCGGCAAATATATCTCCAAAATTACCGGTTGGAACTGAAAAGGCGATACTTCTGGACGGCCCACCGAGGGCAAGTGCAGCACTGAAATAATAAACAATTTGAGCCATAATTCTGGCCCAGTTTATAGAGTTGACCGCAACCAAGCGCGTTCCATTTAAAAACGATTGATCATTAAAGCTGTTTTTAACCATGTGCTGACAATCATCAAAATTACCCTCAATGGCAATATTAAATACATTATCACCAATGACCGTCGTCATTTGTTTACGCTGAACATCTGAAACCCGTTTATGGGGATGCAAAATAAATATATCTACATTATCACAATGCTTACAGCCCTCAATGGCAGCTGACCCGGTATCTCCGGAAGTCGCGCCAAGGATCACGACTTTCTCTCCACGCTTTTTCAACACAAAATCAAGTAAACGTCCTAACAGCTGTAAAGCAAAGTCCTTAAATGCGAGTGTTGGCCCCCTGAATAACTCTAACACCCACTCATTATTATCCAGCTGAACCAGCGGCGCTACTGCCTTATGCTCAAAAACAGCATAGGTGTCATGGACCATTTCCTTAAAGGTTTGCTCTGGTATCTCACCTTCAACAAATGGATACATGACCTTGAACGCCAGTTCTGAGTAGGGCAAACCGCGCCAGGAACTTATCTCTTCCAGAGTAAAATGAGGCAATGTCTCAGGCACATATAAACCGCCATCCGGGGCAAGACCCGTTAACAGGACATCTTCAAATGATAAAGCGGGTGAGGCACCGCGTGTACTGATATATTTCACTGTATTATCCAATTCTTCTCTGTTATTGGGCGCCACACTACAGGCACCCGGTTTCTATGCATGATTCGATTTATTAAAATGCTCAACACGGATTCGAACCACTTTATGTCGGGTGGTTTTCAACGCTTCTATCTGGCTGATCGCCAGATTTATTTGTCGCTCGGTTACTTCATGTGTTAGCAGCACTAAAGGAATCACATCACCATCCTGCTCTATTTCTCGTTGCATGACTGATTCAATATTTATCCCGAGATCACTCATAATAGAGGCGACTTTTGCAAGCACACCAGGATGATCTTCGGCCATCACTCTCAGATAATAGGCCGAGCTTATTTCATCAATCGGTAACACCGGTAAATCTTTAATCTGTTCCGAAGAAAACCCAAGATATGGAACAGGCACACACTCTCCTGCAACCTTGCTCCTTGAGACATCGACCAGATCAGCAATCACAGCAGATGCAGTCGCTTCAGAACCAGCACCTGCGCCGTAATACATGGTTTGGCCAACGGCATCGCCCTCAACCAGAATTGCATTCATTACACCGTCGACTTTCGCGATCATCTGCTCTTTTGGAATCATGGTGGGATGCACACGCAATTCAATTCCAGATTGATGCATCCTGGTGATCCCTAAATGTTTGATGGTATAGCCTAATGCATCCGCATTTTTCACATCCATCGGTGTGACCTGGCTTATCCCTTCGGTAAAAGCTCTATCAAATTGAAGCGGCACACCAAAGGCGGCGGAGGCCAGAATGGTTAATTTATGCGCAGCATCAATACCTTCTACATCAAAAGTGGGGTCCGCTTCAGCATATCCCAAAGCTTGTGCTTCCTGGAGCACATCATAAAATTCACGTTGCTTGTCTTTCATCTCCGAAAGAATAAAATTACCGGTGCCATTAATAATGCCAGCTAACCA
>JBFHPN010000224.1:0-4704 GCA_041592735.1 Oleiphilaceae bacterium
ACTGTTATACCGCCAACCTTAAGCATCTATCCGATGCAGTTCGGTTTTATCGGCGCAACGACGCAGCGAGACTTAACACTTAACAATGCAGGTTCAGGCTCTGTAGAGATTACCTCGATTTCGAGTTCAAATCCTGAATGGCTATCGATAACCCCAAAAGATACGGATAATAAAGGTTTAGGGCGCTATCAAGTTCAAGTTGGGTCAACGCAGGCGCCGATAGCACAGGGTGAAATACAGATTAACTATCAAACGAATAATGATGCTCTAAATGACCCGGTTGATTTGAGTGCGCGCTTAAAGGTATTCATATCCCGAAATAACCAGACCGATGCCAGCATAGGGGTTGTCTTTGTCTCCCTCTTTAAAGAGGACGATATCCTCAACGATGGTGTTCAGCCTTTCATGACCGTAGGCGGACAATTAATTAACGGTGCTTATGAATATTGCTTCGCAAATGTACCGGCAGGGAACTATTTATTAACGGCCAGTACCGATAACGATGGCGATCAACAAGCTTTCGATTCAGGCGAGGCGACGGGCACCTATCCGTTGATTTCCAGGCCTTCTTTGATTGAAGTCCGCAGTCGTAGCTTGTCTCAAATGGATTTCACGATCCAGTATCCTGCCTATATCAGCACTAATGACAGCGCAGAGACTGCACAGCTGCGCAGGTTAAGGCCCGGTAATGTCTCATTCCCGCTGGCTGATGGTTTTTCGCTGTCGGCCTTAGCGGGTGCTCAGGCGGCCTGCAGAAATTAGTGCCTGCGCATGATGATAGGTGTACAGTTTGAAGCTTAGGCGCAATAACTATTTGACATTCACCAATGACTCTCTTGCTTTTCTTTATTGGCAGTTTGCTAAAAGTTCGTTAAGCTTGCCAGCACATTTTGAAAGCAGAAATTTACTTTAATCCCATATTCGACAATAACGATAAGAGCCCCATGTCTGAAAACGTAGTGACTAAAAAACAATATAACGCCAACTCAATCGAAGTACTCAGTGGCTTGGATCCGGTCAAAAAACGCCCCGGAATGTATACCGAAACCACTCGACCTAATCATTTGGCCCAAGAAGTCATCGATAACAGTGTTGACGAGGCGCTTGCTGGCCATGCGGATAAAATTGATGTGGTTTTATTTGCAGATGGCTCTCTATCGGTAACCGATAATGGCCGGGGTATGCCGGTAGATATCCATAGCGAAGAAGGGGTGCCCGGGGTTGAATTGATACTTACCCGCTTGCATGCCGGCGGTAAATTTTCCAATGAGAATTATAATTTCTCTGGCGGTTTACACGGTGTTGGGGTGTCTGTGGTCAACGCACTCACCACTAAGCTTGAAGTGCTGATCCGCAGAGAAGGCGAAATACATCGTATCGCCTTTGCAGATGGCAACAAAACCGAAGACTTACACGTAGTGGGTACGGTCGGAAAACGGAATACCGGTACCGAAGTACGATTCTGGCCAGACCCGAAATATTTTGATTCCCCGCGCTTCTCGGTGAGTCGTTTACGGCATGTTCTTCGTGCCAAGGCAGTTTTATGCCCCGGGTTACGTGTCACCTTTAGCAATGAACAAACGAACGAAAAAGATGAATGGTTCTATGAAGATGGTTTGAAGGACTATTTGCAGTCTTCAACGAATGGCCTGGAAACCTGTCCGGCCACTCCTTTTACGGGCTCCTTAAAGGGCAATACCGAGGCAGTTGATTGGGCCATTCAATGGTTGGTTGAAGGCGGCGAACTCGTTCAGGAAAGCTATGTGAATCTGATTCCCACCGCGCAGGGAGGAACACATGTCAATGGTTTTCGTACGGGATGCCTTGAAGCGATGCGGGAATTTTGTGAATTCCGTAACCTGCTGCCCCGTGGCATTAAATTAAGTTCCGAAGATATATGGGATAAAAGCTGCTTTGTGCTTTCTGCCAAATTGCAGGACCCACAGTTTTCAGGCCAGACCAAAGAGCGTTTATCCTCGCGTGAAGCGGCAGCGTTTATTTCCGGTGTGGTGAAAGATACCTTCAGTCTATGGTTAAACCAGCATACCGATGATGCCGAGAAGCTGGCTGAGTTATGTATCAATAACGCCCAAAAACGCCTGAAAGCAAGCAAAAAAATTGCGCGCAAAAAAGTCACCAGTGGCCCGGCACTGCCTGGAAAACTGGCAGATTGTGCGGGCAATGATGTAATGAATTCAGAACTATTCCTGGTAGAAGGGGATTCGGCAGGTGGTTCTGCTAAACAAGCGCGAGATAGGGAATATCAGGCCATCATGCCGCTTAGGGGAAAAATTCTGAATACCTGGGAGGTCGATTCCAATCAGATTCTGGCTTCTCAGGAAGTACACGATATTGCGGTGGCGCTTGGTGTGGATCCTGATTCGGATAACCTTGAGGGCTTGCGCTATGGCAAGATCTGTATCCTCGCGGATGCGGATTCCGATGGTTTGCACATTGCTACCTTGTTGTGTGCATTATTCGTGAAGCATTTCAGACCCTTAGTTGAACGCGGGCATGTGTTTGTAGCCATGCCGCCGCTGTATCGTATCGATGTCGGTAAGGATGTTTATTACGCACTCGATGAATCGGAACGCAAAGGCATTCTTGATCGCATCGCTGCCGAAAATAAAAAAGGCAAAATCAACGTTCAGCGCTTTAAAGGTCTGGGTGAAATGAACCCTTTGCAACTGCGTGAAACCACCATGGCTCGCGATACCCGAAGACTGGTTCAGCTCACCATCGACGATCTTGAAAGCACGACTGAAAATATGGATATGCTGCTCGGTAAGAAACGCGCAGCAGACCGTAAAGCATGGCTGGAAGAGAAGGGTGATTTGGCGGAGGTGTAGTTCTCACCAACTAAATCGAACCGCATTTAAGGCCGATAAAGCAGCTTGGAAAGATGCTCTTAACATAAGCCCTTTATTTTTGATGTTCAGAAGTACTTGAAAATAAGTACGTGTAACCAAGTCCTTTAGACAAGTACTTCTGGAACCGAGATTAAACGATTAAAGCGTGTTTGTGATGTTAACGACAACATCCCCTTCGGTTGTCACATTGACAGGGAATCCTTCTGAAAACGCCATAACATCGCTGTTATCTTCATTATAAATGTCTAATGTTGCGTCGCAGGTAAACGCAATCACATACTCGCCGACAGGCACATACCCAAGTTCATACTCGTAAGCGGAAGATTCCAGGTTATACACAACCGAAGCAGTTGCTAAAGGGTCAGTAGTGTTATCTTGCAGATCTTGCACTGTTGCGTCGCTTCCGGAGAATAAATAAACCGCGTTGCCGACGTCGTTATTATCACCATTGTTACACGACTCATCTTCAACCAACGCGTCTGCGACGGTTCCGGTGACTGTGTTTACTTCCAGATTATCTACAATTCTTAGGGTGGGTCTTAGTTTGTAGTCACCTGTACCATTTTGGTGAACAGATTTTCTGAGATCAAAATCTATTGTAAAGTCAGTGGTACTGCCGGCACCAATGGTAAAACCGCGATTCAGCTTTAAGCCGCTTTGGGCATTGCTTGGTATTTCCAGAGCATGCTGCTGCCCATCTATCTCGATATATGATGCGGTTTCGTCAACGCCTAATCTGATCCATTGGTACTCACCCGCTTTAAAGGTTTCGCCATCCAAAAGCATCGTACGGGATGCACCTTGGTAATCCAAAAGGTTGATCGACATAGCAGGGTCAAGTTCTATGACTCTGCTTTCCTCTCCATGCAATTGCACAGACGTGAAGGTAATGACAACTTCTGACGCATTTTCGACTGGCCCATCTGTCAAACCAAGGGAAAATGTACCCGTGTCATTGCTTTTGGAATCGCCTGAACCACCGCAAGCGACCAGTGCCAACGATGACATAAATACAATAGACTGCATAAATTGTTTCATAATTTTTTACCTTATTTGTGTGTTCTTTAATTTTACCCGAGCCGGACTTTACGGATAAGCATGTAAAGCCCGGTCAGATTATGATTCAGTGTGTTTAGCCTTAGTCATCAACACTGATTTCTTCGATTACCAAGTTACCATCGACCAATATGCCCTCGATGTTGATCTCGACACCAATCGCAACATCTTCCAGATCACTGGTATCTATCGAGGATGTATCAAAAACACGCCCTAAGAGAGTGATACTGTCTGGTAAATTTTTCGCTTCCAGTGGCCCTTCAATTTCAATTTCGTTGGATACTTCCTCACGCTCTAAATCGGTAATCACAATTTCATTGCTTTCGGAAATATAACCCTCTAGCTCTACATAATTGCCAAGGCTCAGATCATCGAAACCAAAATCGAAAACATCCGATTCACTACTATCTTCGAAAGTCGTGCGAGCATTAGTTGTCACACTAATACCCAGAATGGTGAGCACGCCTTCATTAAGGGTGGCATTGGTTGCCGCTATATTTGAAATGATACCTTTAAGTTCGATATTTTTTTCACGCTCAAATGATATCTCTTCGGCAACCAGGCTACTGCCATCCCAGTAGCCTTCAACTTCCAACACGATGTCAGCTGCTAACTCACCGACGCTACCACCTTCGTACTCGGTCTCCCCGGTTACTCTTACCAGAATACCATTGACATCAAAGTCCGTTGAGGACACAAAGCGCGTAACCGGACCCTTGATTTCAAGTTCGTCATCGTTGCTGAAATCTTCATACACATCATCGAAACCTTCGACCTC
>JBFHPN010000225.1:0-4700 GCA_041592735.1 Oleiphilaceae bacterium
CACCCCATAAGCGATTAACAGCGCCAGAGGCACTACCAGCAGCGCAGTTTCAGTTGCCGACATCTGTCGATCCAGATCATCCACAACTTCTTTCAAAATAAACGGCATGACCACACTGGCCAGCTTGGCGCCAATTAAACAGAGTATAGCGAGGGCAATTCTAGCTTTATACTCGAGCAAATAAGGCCATATTTGTTTAATAACCGACCAATCCATTTTTGAATTAGGATCAAAATCACTGTGCATACCTCTCATTGACTACCCTCTTAATTGGTCAGATATAGATTTATAGCTCTAAAATATTCAATTTTGTGACATGCAGCACATAAATTATTTTTATTTAATGCTCAAAAAAATGATTGACAAGTTCCTTTTTGGAACCCTATACTCACCTCAAGGGTTCCAAAAAGGAACTCTACTTGCTGAAGTATAACCTATTCAGCGTGTTTAATCTCGGAGGGTATCACCATGTGCATATTCAAGAATATCGCAAAATGGATTGATCATGAGCTAGGGATTGGAAAAGTTAACCTGGAACTGGAAGCAAGCGATATAAATTAAGGTTCCTCTACACCCAAACAACGCTGTGTGAGATATTCATCAGCACAGCTTTATAGTTGGCGAAAGCCATCAACTTGATACCTCAATGAAGTAAAGGTAGGTGATTATGTTCGGATTTCCCTTTTTTACCAGTTTAATCGTCGTACTGGCCGGTGTAATTGTGTTTTCTGTGGTGATTAACAAAGGCATGGCCAAGCGCCAACAAATGAACAATACCGCTGCACTGGAACAATCAGCTGGCAGCAAACAGACACTATAGGTATTTAATACCCTTAAGAAACAGGGCGGATCTTTGTCGGAAAGGCCAGGATCTTCCCTTGCATGCCCTTATTATGACTCCGTAATAATCGAGATCTTATTTGGCTGGTTCAATAGCAAAGAGGCTCGCATCCCGACCATATCCTGAAACGTATGCAGAAAATGCGAGGCGTCCGAAAAGCCGGCATGCAACGCTGCGCTGGTCAGATTCCCGGTCTTCGCCATATATTCTGAGGCCACATAGAGCCGATGCCATAAACGGAATCGACGTATAGGAACCCCCGTCTGACTCTTAAAAATTCTCAGTAAATGCGGTACAGATATATTGACCTTGGAAGCCAAGGCTTCAACCGATATGTTTTGATCGATATTCGACTTAATGAATTCAATAATCTCAATGATACGAGGGTCTACGGTGTTACCCGTGACATCCTCATTGATTGATGATTCCATTAATTGATTGAGGTAGGTAGCCGCCGACACAGAGTCGAATTGTGACTGATAAAGCTGCGTCAGCACCGCTATGAAATGTGCTTCATTTTTCAGAGTATAGGAGATATCACGCTTTGGGTTTTCGCCGGCATTCTGCATATTTCCGTACAAGGCATCATAATCCTGCCCCAATACATCGAGCATACAATTTGCGATCAAGGCATCGCCGGTGTCAGCATAAAAAGCGGTTCCCGCAGGAACAAGAAAACTCCGACAGCGAACCCGTTCAGACCCGTCCTCATGCACAACATCCATAGTACCGCTTAAAGCCACAGCCAAGGATGCCGCGCCATTTTTCATGCGAATAGGCTCAAACAGCGGGCCTAAATATAATGTCCGACTGTTCCACAAGTACAGGAGAGAAGGATAGGTTGATGTAGCCATTTCGTATGTACGTCATACCGTTGTTATTGTTAATCACCGGGAAAGGCTTCAAACCCAGATCACTATTAACGTTTTTATTTACAGGCCATAGCAATTTATTGAACGCCTGTTCACTTCTTTGATTATAGTGCTCATTGCCTGCATTATTCACGCACCTATCGCTAAAAACGTGGATAGAACCTCACAATTAAAAAAATGATCGATTCCTACAATATTTTGCTTAAATAGTTTTCTCTGACTTGGCCTGCATCATGAATAAACATAAGAAACAGCTCGAACAGATTACTAAAATATAATTTCATTCAACGCCAAATAATTACTCGGGAATCGTTGTACGCATTGGCCTAACAGAAAGGAAAGGTGTATTATGCAGCGCGATAACTGCCTTCAGAGATTAGAAGACAGACTGTAACACCACACGGACTTTACCATGCCCCGCACCCTCCTTTTATTCCCCACCGCCATACTCTTTCTTTTTCTCTGTTCGCAAAGCTTTGCAGACAACAGCCCCTCTCTCAATTGGGATGCGTCTGCCGAACTGGGTTTTATTAAAAGCGCGGGTAACTCGGAAACAGAAACCTTAAACGCCAAGTTCAAAGCTGAAACCTCCTACACAAAATGGACACATAAGCTTGGTCTTGAAGCACTGAGAAGCTCTTCAAAAGACACAGCAACGGGCAATGCCAAGCGCTCGGCCGAAAAGTACCGCATTGAGCTGCAATCCGACTACGCGCTAAGTGACCGAAGCTATGCCTTCGGTACAGCAAACTGGGAAAATGATAACTTCAGCGGACTGAACTACCAGTCATCGGTCGCGACCGGTTTAGGTTATAAGGTGATCCGAAAGGATACGATTAAACTCAATCTCGAAGCCGCGCCCGGTTACCGTATCACTGAGGATGATAATAACAATAAGGAAGAAGACGCCATTATTCGACTTGCTGAAATTTTTAATTGGGATATCAGCCAAAGCGCAAGCCTGGAACAAAACCTGAAAGTCGAGAGTGGTGAAAGCAATACCGAAGGACGTTTTGGCGTGGGCATGAATAACCAGATAAATGGCAGCCTCTCGATGAAAGTGGGTTATATCATCACATATAATACCGATGTGGGCCCGGGCTTGAAAAAAACCGACCGGGAAACGGCCATCACCCTGGTTTATAAACTCTGATCAAATCGCAATTTTCTTATGAACACCAAGGGCATGCCCCCTGGGCTTTAGATTACGGGCTATAACCGTTAGAATGAAACCCATAATCATAAAAATAAGAGGCGACTATGCACCCGCAAGATGATCACTCATTTCCTGATTTCAAAACGTTTTATCCCTTTTACCTTTCCGAACATCAGGACCCTACCTGCCGCGTGCTTCACTTTATTGGCTCCAGTCTGGTACTTCTGACACTCTGCGTAGCGCTTATCACCAAGCAATGGAAGCTGCTTTGGCTGCTGCCCTTCCTTGGTTATGGTTTCGCCTGGGTGGGTCATTTTATGTTTGAAAAGAATCGTCCGGCAACCTTTAAATATCCGTTCTATAGCTTGTTAGGTGATTGGGTGATGTTTAAGGATTTACTGATCGGCAAGCTTAAATTTAAAAACTCGAAATAAGTGCCTTGCGTGCTAATTTAGTGCAGCACAACGGCTGCGCACCAGATTAGCGCAGAGTAACTCACCCTAATCGCTGTATTACCGCTGTATACGGGCACGGGTTTCTGGCATGATACCTGCAATTCTCGATCAACATGAGCGAGGACATCAATGCGTAAGTTTGTCATTATGCTTTAACAAATAGTTTCACCAATAGATAGCTAGGGTTCCGGCTCGCCTTTTCACATGAACTGGCCAGTGTCTGGTCCGAGAGCCATCGACCTTCTCCAGAAGGTTACACGGCGGGATAAAAGCCCGGGAGATTCAGTTGGCAGCAAAGCCATTGATTCCGTGCCCGCTAACCGAAAACTGGAGACGACAATGAATACACCCGCCCCCTTGTATGAATACACCCTGCCGCCGGCGAGCCACTGGTCTTTGCGAGTGAAGCGAGGGCTTCAGATGACCCTCACAGATATTGAGGGTGACAGCAATCTGGGCATGCTGTTTTATAACCCCGAGTTACTCCTGGAGCGTTATAACGCGCCAGACACCCTCAAATGCCAGCATACCTTTAAACTTACCCGGGGCCACTGCCTTTATTCTGATATGGGGCGAATATTCTGCTCTATTATCGAAGACCAGTTCGGTTGGCACGACACGCTTTGCGGCAACAGCTCTGCCCGACAAATCACTGAACAATGGGGCGCCAGAAATTATCAGAAAGATCGCAATAACTGGCAACAAAACGGTTACGACAGCTTCCTGACCGAGCTGGCTAAATACGGTTTAGGTGCCCGGGATATGGCCGCAAATATAAACTGGTTCAGCAAAGTCAGTGCAGATGACACCGGCCAGCTTAAGTTGGAGCAGAACATCTCCTCAAAAGGCAAATCGGTCACGCTTCGCTTCGAAATGGACACATTGGTGCTGATGCATTCCTGCCCCCATCCACTCAACACAGCGCCGCAATACCCAAGAAAACCGGTTCATATTGCACTGTCTAAAGCTGCACCCGTTACCCCTGATGACGTTTGCCTGAACCATTGCGCTGAAAATGTACGCGGCTTTGCCAATAATCACTTGTATTACCTAGGTACGCCAAGCGCATGGAGCATTCCACAAGAAACAGGCATCAACAGCGCAACAAGCGATATGACAGCCAAGGGCCGATAGGAGCGAATTATCATGACCATTAAAGAAAGCATCCTTGATATTGCAAACGCCTGCTTTTCACAAGAGATTGCGGCGGGTGATTATTATCTGGGCCTGGTCAAATCAGGGCAAACCTTACGTATTGTGGATCTGGAAGGTAACCAGGCGGCGGACACGCTGTTCTTCAACGCCCATCAACCAGAAGAACGCTATAGCGCGACGGATACCCTGCTCCTGCAACAGAATGTCTACCTGACTGCGGG
>JBFHPN010000226.1:0-4656 GCA_041592735.1 Oleiphilaceae bacterium
ATCCGCGCGGTTTCCTTTACCGGTTCCTCTGCAGCAGGGGCGAAAGTCGCCGCGATTGCGGGATCTGAAATCAAACCGTGCGTTCTTGAACTGGGAGGGTCAGACCCCTTTATTGTGATGAGCGATGCCGATCTGGAAAAATCCATGGATACTGCCGTGTTATCACGCATCATCAACGCAGGCCAATCCTGCATAGCGGCGAAACGTATTTTTGTAGAAAGCAGTATTTATTCACGCTTTATTGAAGGCGTTAAGGCGCGCCTCGAGCGATTAAAAACGGGCGACCCCAAAGCACCCGATACCGACATCGGCCCGCTTGCCAGACAAGATCTTCGACATAACCTGCATCGTCAAGTTAAGCTCAGCATGAGCATGGGTGCGCATTGTGTATTGGGAGGAAACCTGCCAAACGGAAGCGGTTTTTTTTACCCGCCAACCCTGCTTACCCAGATCAGACCAGATATGCCTGTATTTAACGAAGAAACCTTTGGCCCGGTGATGGCTGTCATGCCTGTTGACTCTATTGATGAAGCGGTCTCGCTCGCCAATCAGAGTGATTACGGTTTAGGCGCTTCCCTCTGGATGGCGGATCAGACATTAGCAAAAGCCGTTGCCCGGCGAATTTATACCGGGCAAGTAGCGATCAATGGCATTGTCAAGACCGACCCTCGCCTGCCTAGCGGAGGTGTACGTCGATCAGGTTATGGCCGGGAACTTGGCCCTCACGGGATCAGGGAATTCGTAAATGCTAAACAGGTATGGGTAAAATAGCGGTAGATCGAAACCAGAAAAGCCCTTAATAATCCTGTTCACCGGCAAATAATCATTACGACAGGCAAGGCCTGCTCTGCTATTCTTAAATACAGCGCAAGCACAGATACCTGTCGGTGCATTCTCTCTTCAACCTCAGCTGCCTGGAATAAACTGCGTTATGGAAGATGTCGCCACCCACTTCATCGATACTCACCAAACGACCATCAACCTTGCCATCGCCTTGCTACTGGGTGCCATTATTGGCTTGGAACGTGGCTGGGATTCGCGTCAGCAAAAAGTCGGGGAACGTATCGCGGGCATACGCACCTTCTCTCTGGTTGGCTTACTTGGCGGGATCGCGGCCATCCTGGCAGAACAGGTAAACACATGGCTGCTGCCAATTCTGCTTTTTAGCGTGGTTACGATTGGTATCGTGGCATACAGCCAGCGCCTGGCGTACATTCGTAACTTCAGCATTACCGGGTTGATCGGGCTTATTCTGACATTCTGCTATGGGGTGTTAGCCGTCGCTGTCGATCCGGTTATCGCAGTCGCCGCCGCGGTGGTTACCGCCGTGATTCTGGATAATAAAGAAGAAATTCACGGAGTCATTGAACGACTCAAAGAACATGAACTCGACGCCGCCCTGAAATTATTGGTTATCTCTGTGGTCATGCTGCCCTTGTTACCCAATGAAAAGATGGGACCTGGGGATGTGCTCAATCCTTATGAGATATGGTGGATGGTGGTGCTGATCGCCTCCAGTTCATTTATCGGTTATTTTGCTGTCCGCGTGGTCGGCACCAGCCGAGGTATTCTGTTTACGGGTTTGTTTGCGGGCCTTAGCTCATCCACTGCACTCACGCTGCATTATGCACGCCAAGCCGCAAAACACCCGGAACATACCCCTTTGTTTTCAGCCGGTATCTTACTGGCCTGTGGCACGATGTTCCCAAGGATTCTGGTTTATTGCTGGGTTATAAGCCCACCATTACTTCCTTCATTAATCTGGCCAGTCACCATTATGACCGTATTATTATACCTCCCTGCCCTGTGGATCTGGCGTAAACATGCAGTCAGTGCAGATATCAGCCAACCACCCTTGAATCAAAATCCTTTGGATTTATCCTCTGCCCTGATCTTCGGTGCACTACTGGTCGGGATACTGTTACTGGGTGAATTTTTAACGCAAGCCCTCGGGGATACAGGCATTTATTTATTAGCCGCGAGTTCTGGGATCGCGGATATTGATGCGATCACACTGTCGCTGACACGCATGACACAGACATCCTTAGATATGAATACTGCCGTACTGGCGATTGTACTTGCGGCATCGGTGAATAATATGGTGAAAACCGGAATGACCTGGGTTATCGGCAATCGGCGAATGGGGATGCTTGTCGGCCTGCCGATGCTGGCATCCTTATCCTGCGGCATATTGCTATCTGCCTTCTAAGGCTGGGATATGAGCCGGCGCTCCATGATAATATCAGCGCGCGAATAAACCGGATGCGCGCCCATAAATGTCGTGATAAAACCATGCTTTTGATAAAGCTTAATCGCGGCTTTCAGGCGCGTATTAGAAACCAGATAGACCTTTTCTGCCGATATGCGCGCGAGCATCTCCAGGCAAGAAAGCATTAAACAGTTACCAACCCCTTTGCCTTGTGCTTCTGGCGAAACAGCCATCCGGGCCAGTTCATAAACACCGCCTCCCTCATTAAACAACGCGCAGACACCTTCAACGACGCCTTGTTCGGATAAAGCGGTAAATATATAGCCTCCACCCCGGATCACCTGAAAAGGATCTTCAGCCAACAGTCTATCCACTGCCTCCAATTTAAAATAATGGGATATCCAAGCTTCATTCAGACGAATAAAGTCTTCAAGATATTCTTTCCGGTTTACAACTATCTCCACGCTACCTTTCCCCTGTGCGTCCAGTATCTATATAGGTTCCTATCAACATGACTTGCCATTCCTCAAACAGGCATAGATTAAACCGCGGATATTGGCTGCCTCCAATTCAAAGCCCTTAGTTAATACTCTGCCAGGATCCTCCAAACTGCGTACAAAGATCACGCAGGATATCCAGCTCAGAAGGCTTTTTACTGATGCCATAATAAAACTGATTATAACTGCCACCGGCACCCGGTGGTTCGAAGTTCATACATCGGAATTCTATTGGCTCAACGACAACTCTGCGTTGAAAAAAAACCGGGAAACTTTCCGGACATCTTTCAGCAGTTTTTATCGTATCGTCTGAGAGATAGGGCCAGCAAAGTGGCTGGGTATCGGGCATGGAAACATTTTCAACGCAGAGATTTGCGCGCAGCAACCAGTCGTCTTTATATTCCCATTCAGACCAGCAGGCCTGTCCGTATACATGATTCACCACACCTAGCAAGCCTAAACCAATGAGAAACAACTTCATAGCAACACCACCCCACAAAAGGATAACCGTTATTCGACTGCACACTGATTAAAAATTGTGCGGCGCATATCCTTTCATATACTGAAGGTCATGACTAGCGCTCAGCTCATTGGCTAATAAAATTTAATATTATGGGATTTACAATATCTGCCTTTTCATAATGCGGGAGATGACCCGCCTTTTCGATAGCAAAAAAATTCAGATGCGGAACGGCTTTTTGAACCTTCTCATGCTCTGAAAAGCCAATTATTTTATCCTCTTTGCCCCAGATCAACAGAACAGGTTTATGCAATGCACCAAGTGCCTGATAATCTGCTTGAAAACTTTTGCCGGATAGAAACCGGGCAGTTTGCACCAGCGCCTGACTAAAGCCCTTATATTCTGTTTGTGGCAAGAACTTTTCATTCCAATCTGGAAAGCTGTTCACATCAAACACGGTCTCCGCTGCACCATTGATAAATCTCGGCACCAACACCACCGTACCTAAATACTCCCCGAGCCAGGGGGTTTTGACCAAGGCGACCTCTGGTCGTTCAGGCGTCTCAAATAGTGGCGCGACCAAACTCACTCTATCAACCATTTCGGGATAGCTTGCCGTAAACTTTGTCACAATTGCTCCCCCCATAGACAAGCCCAAGAGCGACACCGGTTGATTGATCTGCAGAGCATTCAACAGGTCATGCAGTTGTTCGACATACACCCCTAACGAATAATCGGACTCAGGAATTCTGTCTGAAAAGCCTCTGCCAAACAGATCAAAACGTAACACCCGAAACCCCTTTTCCCGCAGCGCGGCAACCGTGGGATCAAACACATACATCGGGCTGGAAAACCCATGAACCAAGACCACCAGTGGCTGATCCGCATCACCCAACAATTCATAATGAACAACGCCATTTGCCAATTGCACATAATGACCACCCAAAGCCTGCCGTACCTCAGTATCCAGTATTTTGCTTTCATTGTTTTTAACAACATACCAGGCAACTGCAACACAGACCATTGCCAACACAAAAAGCAGCGTTTTCCTAACAAAATTAGTCATACACGTTTTCTTCTTAATGGTTATTGATGTTATTTCTTTAAAAAACGAACAAATTCATCCAGATGCCGTGTCATGCGTCTTACGGCATCCTGGTCAATTAAATGCCCTTCCTGATTTATGATTTTACTGACAGGTGTCAACATCATTTCGTGAGAGGGAAATAGCACCGACAAGGTCGCATCAAAAACCAACTTTAAATGGGCCTGCACCCTGGCACCACCAACCGGACTATCTGCCTGGGAAATTATCGTGACTGGTTTGTCTTTCAATGGTGAATGGAAGGCAGGTCGTGATGCCCAGTCTATCGCATTTTTTAATACGGCAGGCACACTATGATTATATTCCGGTGTAATGCAAATAATGCCATCCGCCTGATGAACAGACTCAAGAAACAACCGAACTTTTTCAGGCTTATCTTGCTCTA
>JBFHPN010000227.1:0-4655 GCA_041592735.1 Oleiphilaceae bacterium
ACATCGATTAATAGGGTTCGGTCAACCAAGGTATGTTGATTTGTCTCGAATAATAAAGGGGATACTAAAATAACATAGGGGCTTTTCGCGGCCTGCAGCTGTCTGGTGATTTCTTCCCTTATTAGTGGGTGCAAAAGGGACTCGAGCCATGTTTTATCAGCCGGATTGTTAAAAATCTTCTCGCGTAATTTTGCCCGATCCAGTGTATCGTCGGGGTGTAAGATGGTTCTGCCAAAGTGCTGAATGATCGCTGCCAGCGCTGCTTGGCCAGGTTCAACAATCTGACGGGCAACCACATCGGCATCAACAATGCAGATACCCAGTTCTTCAAAATAAGTGGAGGCGGCGGTTTTGCCACTGCCGATGCCGCCTGTTAATCCGATAGTCAGCATGTTTTATCCTGTAGTTACAGCGCGACTTAAGCCAGCCAGAGTGTTTTTAACTGATCACCCCAGATCAAGGTAATCCATCCCGCAATGGCCAAATAGGGACCAAAAGGAATAGGGATGTTTTTATCCTTGCCTTTAATAAGAATCAAACCGATCCCGATAACCGCACCTACGACAGAGGATAGCAGTATAACAATAGGTAATGACTGCCAGCCAAGCCATGCCCCCAAGGCGGCCAGGAGTTTAAAGTCACCGTAACCCATTCCTTCTTTGCCGGTTAATAGTTTAAACAGCTGATAAACCGACCATAAACTTAGATAGCCAAATACAGCACCCCATAAAGCGGATTCCAGAGAGATAAATAAACTCTGGCTGTTAAACATAAGGCCTAACCATATGAGTGGCAAGGTCATCGAATCTGGCAAGAGTTGCGTATCGGCATCAATCATTGTTAACGCAATAAGAAACCATGTGAGCAATAGTGCTGCAAGCCCATTATAACTGGCTCCAAAGTAGATAATAACAATCAAGGATAAAACGGCAGTGGCAAGTTCTATCAGCGGATAACGCATGGATATGGGTGTTTTACATTTACTGCATTTGCCTCCCAGGAATACGAAGCTAATAACGGGTATGTTTTCCCATGGTTTAATTGCATGCTGGCATTTAGGGCAGCATGAATTGGGGCTTGATAAGCTGATTTTGGGTTGAGCAGTTAATTCTGCAATTTTTGCCTCATCCTCCAAAAAATGAGCGCACTGAAGTTGCCAGTCTTGTTCGAGCATTTTTGGCGTTCGGTAAATGACCACATTCAGAAAGCTGCCAATCAGAAGCCCAATAATAAAAACACCCGCCATAAGAAATGCCGGGGCATGATTGAGTTGCATAAAAAGTTCAGACATGTTCAACATCCATGAGGGTGCTTGCAGATGATCGATTAAGCGGTTTAGGTAAAAAATTTGCCCATTTTGCAAAAGCAATCCGGGCAAATCTAGAGATGATGCATTGAAAAAGGGTGATTAAACCACTTGACCCATCTGGAAGATCGGCAGATACATGGCGATAATCAGGCCGCCGACGAGGACACCGAGCACAGACATAATGATTGGCTCCATTAAACTGGTCATATTATCGACCAGGTCATCCACTTCGCCTTCATAATGCGCAGCAACTTTGTCTAGCATAGAATCCAGCGCACCCGACTCTTCACCAATTGAAACCATTTGAACGGCCATAGCAGGTAACACACCGGTGGCTTTCATTGAAAATTGTAGCTGGGTACCTGAAGATACATCATCACGTATTTTATATACTGCGTTTCTATAGACTACATTACCGGTAGCGCCTGCCACAGAATCTAAAGCATCTACCAAGGGGACACCCGCGGCAAAAGTGGTAGAAAGCACGCGCGCAAAACGGGCTATGGATGATTTGTCGATGATATCACCGACAATGGGTATCTTGAGCACAAAACGGTCCAGCCAATCTCTAAACGCTTCAGATCGGGTCTTAGCTTCTTTAAAGATATAAATTGCACCGGCAATGCTTAGCACACACATAAACCAATATTCTTGCATCCATACCGATAGCTTCACAACAAATTGAGTCAGAGCAGGTAGTTCTGCCCCGAAATTCTGGAACATCGCTTCAAAAGAGGGAACCACTTTAATTAAAAGAATCGTTGTTACGATAAATGCTACAACAATTACGGCGATAGGGTAGCTCATCGCCTTTTTAACTTTCTTCTTTAAGAGCTCTGTTTTTTCAAGATAATTGGCGACACGATCCAGCATTGTTTCGAGTGCACCAGACTTTTCACCCGAATCAACCAAATTGCAAAACAGATCATCAAAATATTTGGGATGTTTACGCAGTGACCCCGCAAAATTATTACCCGCAGCAACATCATTTTTGATATCCAGAACAAGTTCACGAAGGCTGGGGTTTTCAAGGCCATCTGCGACAATATCAAAGGATTGAATAAGCGGTACGCCGGCCTTCATCATGGTGGCAAGCTGGCGGGTAAAGATCGCAATATCAAAAGGGGTAATCTTTTTCTTTTTCGTCGCGCCCAAACCGGCAGATTGTTTTTTAACCTTAGTTGGCTTTATACCTTGCTTTCGCAGTTGAGCCTTTACGACGGCCATATTGGCCCCATTGACCACGCCTGTGGCTTTATTCCCTTTACGGTCTGTGCCTTCCCAGCTAAAAAGAGAGGTTTTTTCAGTTTTGGTTGCCATTGTTTAGTCCTTGGTCACTCGTTCAACTTCTTGAAGGCTGGTAACACCTTCAATGGCTTTAATCAGTGCAGATTTTCTAAGATTATTGAAGCCTTCTTTTGCAGCTTGAGCCGCAATTTCAAGAGAAGATGCTTCAGACATAATAAGTTGTGCGATAGTAGGTGTAATTTTCACTACCTCATAAATACCTACGCGCCCTTTATAGCCATTGGTGCATTTATCACAGCCCTTGGGGCCAAAAAGCGTAAACCCTGTTTCAATTTGCTCTTTCGAAAAACCTTCCTTCTCAAGGGTCTCTCTGGGAATTTTAACGGGTTCTTTACAATTAGGGCAAAGTCGACGTGCCAATCGTTGCGCAATAATTAAGCTAACGGATGTGGCGATGTTAAATGCAGGAACGCCCATATTTAACAAACGCGTTAAGGTTTCAGGTGCACTGTTGGTATGTAGGGTAGACATTACCATATGGCCGGTTTGGGCCGCTTTAATCGCAATTGAGGCTGTTTCCAGATCTCGAATCTCACCCACCATGACTACATCCGGGTCTTGTCGTAAGAAAGAGCGCAAGGCTTCAGCGAAACCCAGTCCAACTTTCGGATTGACGTTAACCTGGTTGATCCCTTCCAGGTTGATTTCCACAGGGTCTTCAGCGGTAGAAATATTGGTTTCCGGTGTATTCAATATGTTCAAACCGGTATAGAGTGATACGGTTTTACCACTTCCGGTTGGGCCGGTCACGAGGATCATGCCTTGGGGTTGTTTTAAGGCATCCAGGTATAGTTGTTTTTGTACTTCTTCATAGCCCAAGGCATCAATACCCATCTTGGCGCTGTTTGCATCCAGAATACGCAGCACTATCTTTTCACCCCAAAGCGTAGGCAGGGTATTCACCCTGAAATCGATAGATTTGGTTTGAGACAGTTTCAGCTTAATACGTCCATCCTGGGGTACTCGCCTCTCTGAAATATCCAGCTGGGACATAACCTTCAAACGTGCAGCAATCTTAGGGGCCAATTTGATCGAAGGTTTGGATACCTCATGCAAAATACCGTCTGTGCGGTAGCGAACACGATAGGTTTTCTCGTAGGGTTCAAAGTGCAAGTCAGATGCACCGCCTTTGATGGCATCCAGCAGCATTTTGTTCACATATTTAACGATAGGGGCGTCTTCGGTGTCGCTGGCCGTAACATCCTTTTCTTTATCGTCCTGCTGATCGACATCCAGCCCTTCAAGGTCAGCATCATCCAGGTCACCCATGGTGGTATCTTGGGATTCAAGGTATTTCTCTATGCTGTTATGGAGCTTGTCATCCTCAACAAGAACGGTATCGACACTCAGCCCGGTATGAAATTTAATTTCGTCTTGCGCATTAATATTAGTTGGATCAGAGACAGCAATAAAAAGCCGATTCCCGCGAATAAAAAGAGGCAGGGCACGGTGCTTTCTGACTAACTTCTCGTCAACTATTTTCTCTGGCAGCATTTCAGGTGAGAACGACGCAAGATCAAGCACGGGCACACCAAATTCCTGAGCGGCAGAAAAGGCCAGATCACGAGATTTGGCTAAACTGGCGTTTACCAGGTGGGTGATCAGTGAGATATTGTTTTCTTTGGCATGAACCTGTGCTTTTTTTGCACTCTGTTCATCAATGATCTGATCGAGTACAAATTTGCGGGCCAGGCCGGTCAGCGTAATATTATCGGTGTTCATGGAAATCGGTATATATCTCTTGGTTGGGGCTGATTTTTAAGCTTAGCTCAAAGGGTTTATACATAAAGAGTGTAGAGTATCTTTCTGTTTTTAAAAGCAGTGGAATGATGAATGCCTCAAATAAACGTGATTTTATTTATATTGTGACATGGTCATAATTCTACAGCGCTCGCAAAAACGTAAAATACTGACAAAAATTGTCACTCTTTGTCGATTTAAGCCTGAAATGGCACAATATCATGCCTTCAGTAATAATTTAACTTTTAATGCTAAGTGAATGATAATAAAAAAGATTAAAAAAAAATTTGTACTTGGC
>JBFHPN010000228.1:0-4653 GCA_041592735.1 Oleiphilaceae bacterium
CAGTTGCTCGATTTTCCTGTACCCGTGAGTGCTGAAATTTTAAAACACCTTTCCCGTCATGGAGACAACTAAATGTCTGAACACACACTGCCTGAATCCAACAATGCGAGACTAGGTCACTATCAATCAGTATTCAGAAACGATCTGTTTGCCCAGAAAACCATCATCATTACCGGTGGAGGCAGCGGGATTGGCCGTTGCACGGCACATGAATTGGCCTCTTTGGGGGCACATGTTGTCTTGATAGGTCGGAAAGCGGACAAACTAGAACAGGTTCAATCCGAAATAATTGAAGATGGCGGAAAAGCGAGCAGCTATACCTGTGATATTCGTGAGGAAGAGGCTGTACAGGACACCATAAAGCAACTCATTAAGGAACACCCCGTTATACATGGTCTGGTCAATAATGCCGGCGGTCAATTCCCTGCACCACTCACCGGCATCAATCAAAAAGGTTGGGAAACAGTGGTAAGAACCAATCTAACCGGTGGCTTCCTGATGGCCAAAGAGGTCTATCTTAAAAGCATGTCAAAACATGGCGGTGCCATCGTTAATATAGTCGCGGATATGTGGGGCGGCATGCCAGGTATGGGGCACTCCGGCGCAGCACGGGCTGGCATGGTTAATTTCACCCAGACCGCTGCCGTGGAATGGGCTGCCTCGGGTGTTCGCGTTAATGCGGTTGCGCCAGGCTGGGTCGCCTCAAGCGGCATGGACTCATATCCGGAGGCGATGAAACCCTATATTAAAAGCCTTAAGGAAGCCGTTCCTCTGAAGCGCTTAGCAACCGAAGCAGAAGTTAGTTCTGCGATCTGTTTTTTGCTCAGTGAAGGTGCCAGTTTTATCAGCGGTGACTGTTTGCGTATTGATGGGGCAGCCTCACAAGGTGGTCGCGTCATGCCGCTCGCCAAGGCCAAAAATTCGGAAAGTTATAACGGTTTCCATCGTGCGGTCACCCCTAAAATTTTTCAGGAATAAATCATCCGAGCAAGAGCAGGTTAATCATGACAAGAATAATATCGACTATTGATAGCAAAACTGAGGCATTTCAAAAAAATGTTGACGCGATGAAAGCACATATAGCGGGCTTCAGGGAAATCGAACAAAAAGTTCATGACAAAGAAAACGAAGCTAAAGAAAAATTCGAAAAACGGGGGAAATTATTACCTCGCGAGCGCATTAATCGCTTAATTGATGCAGGCGCCCCTTTTTTAGAGATCAGTTCGCTAGCCGGCTACAAAATGCATGATGATAAAGACGGCTCCATGGCCGGTGGCGGCATTATTGCGGGCATAGGCTATGTAGCGGGCATTCGCTGCATTGTGGTCGCCAGTAACAGCGCCATCAAAGGAGGCACTATCTCGCCTGCAGGCCTTGATAAGACCTTGCGCCTACAGGAAATTGCCAAAGAAAATAAATTACCCATCGTGACGCTTGCGGAAAGTGGTGGGGCCAACCTGAATTATGCCACGGATGTCTTTGTGCTGGGTGCACGCGGTTTTGCCAATCAGGCCAGGTTATCTGCTGCAGGCATTCCTTCAGTTACCGTAGTACATGGTAATGCCACGGCAGGCGGTGCTTATCAGCCCGGCTTATCCGATTACAGCATCATGGTGAAACAGCAGGCAAAAATGTTCTTGGCAGGGCCTCCCTTACTCAAAGCAGCAACGGGCGAAATTGCGACCGATGAAGCGCTGGGTGGAGCAGAAATGCATACCCAAACAGCGGGTACTGCCGAATTTTTGGCCGAAGATGATGCCGATGGTATTCGCATAGCGCGGGATATAATGATGCATCTGCCCTGGAATGAGCAACTGCCTGGCGTAGCTGATTTAAGCTGGGAAGAACCGCTTTATCCTGCTGAAGAATTGCTGGGCATTGTGCCGGCCGAAAGCAAGCAGCCTTACGATGTGCGCGAAATAATTGCACGTATCGCTGATGCCTCAGATTTTGTTGATTTCAAACCAGAATTTGATCAACAAACGGTATGTGGCTTTTTAAAAATTCAAGGCCATGCCTGTGGCCTGATTGGCAACAATGGCCCAATCACACCAGCGGGTGCCGCAAAAGCCACTCAGTTTATCCAACTATGTGATCAATCAAATATCAGCCTGTTATTTTTTCATAATACGACGGGGTTCATGGTGGGCACCCATTCTGAACAGAACGGCATTATCAAGCACGGTTCAAAAATGCTGCAAGCTGTTGCCAATACACGTGTGCCTAAACTCACTATCGTTGTTGGCGGTTCTTACGGTGCAGGTAATTACGCTATGTGTGGCAGAGGTCTGGATCCCCGGTTTATTTTTGCATGGCCAAACAGCCGAACTGCCGTCATGGGTGGCGCTCAGGCAGGAAAAGTTCTGCGCATCGTGACAGAAGAAAAGCATGCCAAGATGGGAAAAGAAGCTGATCCGAAAATGCTCGACATGATTGAACAAGCCACAGCAGACAAACTGGATAAAGGCTCTACGGCACTTTATGGTACGGCAAGGTTATGGGATGACGGGCTGATAGATCCTCGCGACACGCGCAAAGTTCTGGCCTTTCTATTAGATATTTGTCGGGAAGCCAAGCTACGACCACTCAGCACAAATACCTTTGGCGTGGCACGAATTTAGTTCATTAAACTACTAATTATTGAAAATAATAAATATCAAACACAGGATGAACCATGATTTTTACGCAAGAACATAATGAGATCCGCCGAACCGTCAAGAACTTTGTCGAAAACGAAATTAACCCATATGTCGAAGAGTGGGAAGAAGCAGGTACCTTCCCGATGAAAAGCCTGTTTAAAAAATTAGGCGATCTTGGGTTATTAGGCATTAGTAAACCAACTGAATTTGGTGGCATGGGCCTGCCCTACAGCTACAGTATTGTTGCAGCAGAAGAATTCGGCTTGTCGAAATGTGGCGGCGTTCCCCTGGCCATTGGTGTACAAACAGACATGTGTACGCCTGCTTTAGCGCGTTTCGGAACCGATGAGCTCAGAAATGAATTTTTAAAACCCGCGATTGCTGGAGATATGATCGGCTGCATAGGCGTATCCGAGCCCGGTGCAGGCTCCGATGTTGCCGGCCTGAAAACCAGCGCCAAAAAAGACGGGGATGATTACATTATTAACGGCACCAAAATGTGGATAACCAACTCTCCTTCTGCAGATTTCATTTGTTTACTGGCAAATACTTCTGATGACAAAGTGCATATCAACAAATCATTAATCATTGTGCCTATGAACACGCCAGGCGTCACGGTAGCACCTAAACTCAATAAACTGGGTATGCGTTCTTCAGAAACCGCTCAGGTATTTTTTGATAATGTTCGTGTCCCCCAGCGCTATCGCATTGGTCAGGAAGGCATGGGGTTTATGATGCAAATGATGCAATTTCAGGAAGAGCGTTTATTCGGCGCAGCCAATATTCTCAAAGGCTTAGAAAACTGCATAAATTCAACCATTAGTTATTGCCGGACACGAGAAACCTTTGGACAACCCCTGATTAACAACCAAGTGATCCATTTTCGGTTCGCGGAATTGCAGACGGAAATAGAAGCGCTGCGCTGCATGGTGTATCAAGCGGTTGAGATGTATGACAACAAAAAAGATGTCACAAAACTTGCCTCTATGGCGAAATTAAAAGCCGGTCGCCTTGGTCGGGAAGTCGCAGATAGTTGCCTTCAATATTGGGGGGGGATGGGCTATATGTGGGAAAACGAAGTGTCTCGCGCCATGCGTGACATCCGCCTGGTATCCATTGGTGGCGGTGCAGATGAAATCATGCTGGGCATCATTTGCAAACTCATGGGAATTCTGCCGGGCAAGAAAAAATGACGGCCTTCGCCCTTATTAAACAATCTTGATTTTTTTTACCTGTACAACAGAGATACTTACCATGATTCTACCGGAAACCACCACCTTGCAACTGGCGATCACAGACCATGTGTTGCATATCACTTTGAATCGGCCTCAAGTCAGAAACGCGATGAGTCTTGAAATGGTGAATGAACTCATGAGCGTTTTCACCCTTATTGAACAGGATTTGACTATTAGAGCCGTTGTACTTCGTGGCACCCAGGGGCATTTTTGTGCCGGTGGCGACATCAAGGATATGGCCGGTGCACGCGCAGCCATGGCAAAAGCACAGCATTCGGAGCAGGCAGATCATGACCCCTTTTATGAACTGAATCGTGCCTTTGGACGGATGATTACCGCTGCCAACGCCCTTCCGCAAGTTCTCATCGTGGTGACGGAAGGCGCAGTATTAGGGGGTGGCTTTGGGCTAGCGTGTATATCAGATGTTGCGCTTACGTTAAAGACCGCTAAATTCGGGCTCCCCGAGACCGGCCTTGGCATTCCCCCTGCACAAATTGCCCCTTTTGTTGTGGCACGTATCGGCCTGACACAAGCCAGGCGATTAGCCCTGCTGGGCGCACGTTTTGATGGTGCTGAGGCGCTGCGACTCGGGCTTGTGCATGAGTGTCATGAGGATACCGGGTCATTAGATAACGCACTCACGAAGGTACTCGCTCAAATCAAACACTGTGCACCCCAGGCTAATAAAGTAACCAAGTCGCTGATGCTCTCGGTAGGCAATGAACCTCTTGAGAGTTTGCTTGATAAGGCTGCCCAGTCTTTTTCTGAGGCGGTTCAAG
>JBFHPN010000229.1:0-4635 GCA_041592735.1 Oleiphilaceae bacterium
CCTCCTTAAATCAGGACTATCCTGAACTGGATGTGTCGATCAATATTTCCGCTCGTGATCTGGCGGCCGGTGAACTGATTGATATGCTTGGACCCATCCTCAAACAGTATGGTTTGGGGCCTGAGAAGCTGACCTTGGAGTTAACCGAAACAGCTGCCATGGAAGACCCGGAACAGGGGTTTATGGTGCTGGAACAACTTGCAGCGCAGGGCGTGTCGATTTCTATAGATGATTTTGGAAGCGGATACTCCTCGTTATCATATCTTAAAAAATTACCGGCGACTGAGATAAAATTGGATCGTTCTTTGCTGGTAGATGTCTGCACCGATGAAAGCTCCAGAATGATTGTTGAAACAGCCATTAACATGGCGCATGGTTTAGGGTATAAACTAGTCGCGGAAGGCGTGGAAACTGAAGAGGCTGTGCGGCTGTTAAAAGACATGGGCTGTGACAGGTTGCAAGGGTTTTGGTTATGTCATCCCTTGCCGATGGATGCGTTGAAAAAATGGTTGCATGCTCAGCAGGGGAAAATGAGCTTGCCAGATCAGATTTAACGGATAAGAGGATCAGCATATGAGCAAAGAACGAGCAGTACTTGCAGGCGGTTGCTTCTGGGGCATGCAGGATCTGATCCGCAGGCTGCCGGGTGTAATCTCTACCAGGGTGGGATATACCGGGGGCGAAGTGCCTCATGCAAGCTATCGGAATCATGGAAATCATGCGGAAGCGATAGAGGTTTATTTCGAGAATGAACAGCTTAGTTTTCGAAATTTGCTGGAATGCTTCTTTCAAATACATGACCCTACCACCTTAAACCGCCAGGGAAACGATATTGGCCCCTCTTATCGTTCAGCTATTTACTATGTAAACCCGCAACAAAAAGAACTTGCAGAGGAAATGATCGCCGCCATTAATGCTTCCGGCCATTGGCCTGGCGAAGTGGTGACTGAAATCGCTCCGGCAAGCGATTTCTGGGAAGCCGAGCCAGAGCATCAAGACTATCTTGAACGCTATCCACAGGGCTATACCTGTCACTATCCCAGAAAGCACTGGGTCTTAAAGTAAGGTATCACAACCAACATGCATGTTTTTTATTTGCGCCTGCTGGCAGTGCTTATATCACTGATAGCCGCGTTTGCCGGGATACATTTTAGCCAGCAAGGTTTCCGGGCTATTCAAGACTTCAAACAGCTTGAACGCATCATACCCAGTTCAATTCTTGGGGCCGTGGAGGGTGAAAATCAACTTCAGGGCTTGGTCGAAAGTGATCAACAACGCAGCCTGATCAGCCCGGCCACTCAAACCGAAAGCATTTATTACCGTTATCTGGTCGAGCGTGAAGAACGTGATTCTGATGGCAATACCCGCTGGGTCACAGAACGGGATGAGACTCGTTCGGTTGACTTTAAGCTACAGGACGACGCGCTTTATGCCACCGTTGTCACCACAGGTTCTGCTGATCAAATCGAATGGGTACTCCCCAAGCGCTATACCCGAAGAGAGGGCTCACGTCGCTATACAGAATGGCGGCTGGAGCCAGGTGATGCTGTACGGATTTTTGCATGGGTGGATGTGCACAATAATGGGTCTCAACCGCCAGAATTCACCTTACGTTTTGATCGTGCCGGGAATTATTTGCCTATTATAAGCGCTTTCAGTGATACAGCTATTCGAAGTGATATGGGGATGATGGCACTGTTGAAGCTGTGGGGAGGGATCTCTCTGATTGCCCTGGCCCTGTTAGCATTGGTTTATGCGCTTCAGATTCATCGCATTTTAGTGTTTTTGAGTTTGTTAACCTTGTTGAGCAGTTTGAGTCTTGTGGTATACGGTTTGGCCAGTTTAGCATCGGATGTAACGACGGGTAGCGCTTTTCTAGAGCAAAAACGGCAGGCAACTACCCAAGCAATAGATGCGCTAGTAAGTTCGTCGGGAGATGTTACCGCGTTCAGTGTTGATTCCTGGCAATATCAGCGTATGCAAGCCTTACGTTTTAATCTGGCGTTTGCTCAAGCCGTATTTCGCCAACAAACAGAACATTTCCCCGAAAGCACCTACCTGAGCCTGCTAGGAATAACATCGCTTATACCTGAGCAGGAGATGGCAGGCTTGGATGCGGACCGTTTGCAACGAGAGCTTGAATCGTTCAAAAAAACGACAATAAAGGCCGAAGCGTATTGGTGGATTGCCGGCGGCGTTCTGGGCTTTATGGTATTTACCTATGTCGCGTTTCGCAGCATCAAAGTGAAACGTATGATCGAAAACTTGCCGACAAGCTCAACCCGGGGGGTAACGGTAGGGCTCGCTGAAGTAAAAGGTCAGGTTAGCCCGGCCGAGCCAGAAGTGCTTAACGGGCCTTTGTCAGAAAAAGGCTGTGTCTGGTATCGTTATTTGATTGAAGAGCGCCGGGGTAGCGGTAAAAATGCCCGTTGGGTGACCTTGTCTGATGATACCCGCGGTCAACGCTTTTTTTGCGAAGATCCTGACGGAAGGCTATTAATTGATCCGGCCGATACCGAAATTTTAACGCACCATAAGCTGGTAGAGCGTCGTGGTGACAAGCGTTACTCAGAATGGTTGCTGCAACCAGAAGATACCCTCTATGCCTTGGGTGAGGTGATCGTCGACCCGTCTAACCCTGCGCAATTAGTGCTGGTGAAAACTAAGCATGCTCTAACGGGTACGAAAATGGGCATACTATCAAACTATACTGAACACCAGCTGATGCTTAGAAAAGCTGGCGCCGGTATGGCTTGTCTGACGCTGGCCTTTTCGGGGCTCTTTTGTGCGGCAATATTCAGTGGTGGCATAAATGGCCGTTTCTCTGCAATAGACTATCTGGCAGCGGGCTTCACGGCCCCTTTATTTCTGAGCGTGTTTATGCTCGTTATGCATTACAACGATATCGTTTTTCTGGCACGCAGGGCCCAACGAAATTGGGCCAATATCCAGGTTTCTTTAAAAAAACGTGCCGATCTGCTGCCGCGATTAGAGAATATTGTAAAAGCGTACGCCTTTTTTGAACAAAGCCTGCAGGAAGGTCTTGTGCAGCAACGTAAACAGTTGAATCAATGCTTGCAATCGCCTACTAAAGCGCACGCCTTTATTAACGCTGAGCGTCAATTGCTGCAGCAATTACACGTTTCCGCAGAAGCATATCCTGACCTTAAGGCGAATAGCTTATTTCTGGGCTTAACTGAGACGCTTAAGGGGCTTGAAAATGAAATAGCCTTGATGAGAGCGGGCTATAACGATGCGGTAGAGCTCTATAATACCCGTATTCAAAGTTTTCCTGATGTCTTGCTGGCGACCCTCTTCAAGTTCAACAGGATGCCTTTTTTCAATCTAACAGACGCACACAAATAGGGGCTCACGTTTTCTGTGAAATGCTGCGCTTTTCCATAACTTATTCGTCTACGCTTAAGTGACTACAAATCATTACATTATTTAACGGTGTTCGGGTAATCCATGTAAGCTCTATCGATGTATAACACACACATTCAAATAACGGAGATAATTATAATGTTAAAGAAATCCCTGCCTATGCGTTTGGCTGCTGTCATCAGTGTCGTGTTAGCGATAGTGCTGATGTTAAGTGGTGCATTTATTGCCGTGAGCGTCGGTAAATTATTTACCGATTTGGTGGATGAGGAATTATCTCTACTAACATCCTCTGCGAAAAAAACCATTGAAGTGTATAACGATGAACTTGAAACCAAGGTGATTCAGTTATCGAGTCTCTTTGGTGAAGCGTTTGACGGCGACTTTTCAATTGATCCCGTCATTATCAACACGGTGGTATCACAAACGGTGCCAGCCTTATTGAGTAATGGGCTGGAGGTGCAGGGTAATTATCAACAGGTAGACAGATTTGCAGAATTGACCGGTGGTAATGCTACGCTTTTTGTAAAACGAGGTGCAGATTTCGTTAGGGTGGTTACGTCGGTAAAAAAAGAAGATGGTAGCCGAGCAGTAGGCACCTTACTCGATCGTTCCTCACCGGCTTATGCAAAATTAATCCAGGGCGAAGCCTTTACCGGTAAAGTGACGCTGTTCGGTAAACGCTTTATCACCAATTACACACCGATCAAGGATCGTTCTGGGGATGTAATAGGCATTCGCTACATTGGTATTAACTTTAGTGAATCACTAGAAAACCTGAAGCAGAGCCTGGCCTCAATGAAGCTGGGGTTTGAAGGTTCTATCTCGATTATGAATGCGAGCAACGGTGATAAAAGAGGCATATTTGAACTTAATCCACAATATAAAGGGCAGAAATCCTTATCAAATGACGTAATCAATAGTTTAATCAGCAATCAATCAGGCAAACTTACCTTCAGCTATGAGGGTCATTCTCGCCAATGGATCGGTTTTTATGATTATATTCCGGCATTGGATTGGATATTAATAACCTCAGTGCCGGAAGATCAGATAAATGCTCCCAAATCCTGGTTGATCACGACACTGGTGGTGCTGACCCTGGGCTTAATCTGTTTATTGATTATTGCGATGATCTTCTTATCCAGAAATATGCTGGGATTGCCTCTAAACGAAGTTGTTGAGCATATTGAATCCATTGCCGCGGGTGATTATTCTCGTCCTATCAGTGTTACCCGTGCCGATGAAGTCGGCAAA
>JBFHPN010000230.1:0-4625 GCA_041592735.1 Oleiphilaceae bacterium
CCGATGCCAGTGATTCATGTTTCTTTCCATTTCGACAGGCTCAATGAGCGATATAGTGGCTCAGTGAACGAAAATTTGTACCTCATTCCCCTGAAGTAAGTAACTTGTATGACTGTTCATATTTTTCTCCTGAAGGGCATGTCCAACGTTCCCTGAGCCTGTCGAAGGGATATTCCCGATGCCAGTGATTCATGTTTCTTTCCATTTCGACAGGCTCAATGAGCGATATAGTGGCTCAGTGAACGAAAATTGGCTTAGTGAACAAAATATTGAGCTCAACTAAGCTATTTTTTAATGCATCCCCGTCAAATTCAGATACAGCTTGGGTAACAGACTGGGAAGCCTTGCAATGTCCTTAATCACCGCAAACCCCTGATCACCAAAGAGATACGGCAGGTAGTCGCTACCCTCTTCATCAATCGTAATGCAAAAAGGTCGTAAGCCCATGCGTTTGGCTTCCAGAATGGCCTGGCGGGTATCTTCAACCCCGTAACGGCCTTCATAATGATCAATATCGTTTGGCTTACCATCGGATATGATTAGCAATAAACGTTGTTGATGTTTTTGCTGCGCCAGTATTTCAGAAGACTGACGAATCGCGGCACCCATTCGAGTATAAAAACCGGGCGACATGGCCAGAATTCGCCCTCGCGCCGCATCAGAATAGGCTTCTGCAAAGTTTTTCAGCAAATTAAAACGAATCTGTTTATTCTTGATTGAAGAAAACCCATAGATAGCAAAGGGATCGCCCGCACTGCTCAATGCTTCAGCAAACACTAAAATACTGTCGCGAATCACATCGATCACCCGTTGGTCTGCATTCATACCGGCATCGGTAGACATAGACAGATCTGCCAATACCAGACACGCTATATCGCGATTTACCTGGGAACGGCGTTTATAGAGGTTTTGTTGTTCAGTGTGTTGCTGGTCAGTGTGCCACTCGATACAGGCATCGAGATCCAACTCACTCCCAAAAGGCTGGCGGCGTAACCAGCTTTGTTGAAAGCTGAGCGCACTAAAACGCTTACGAACCTGACGTACAGTCGGTAACAAGGCGTCTGGAATAGCCGCGGGTAAGGCGTCATCAGACAACATCGCCTGTACCAGACAATAATCCTCAATATAAGCAGCTTTACGGAAATCCCATTCAGGGAATCGAACACCATCACCCACCGCCAGATCATCATTTTGGGGTGCTGGCAAATCCATATCGAATTTCAATTTGGCGGCGCTGGCTCGTCGCTGACGTGATAAGGTCAGGATATCCAGATCATCAATGGTGCTCTGCGACACATCATCTTCGTTGTCCTGTTCGCTCCGATCCAGATCGATATGTTCCGTCCAGCTGCACAAGCTGTCCAATAAGAAGACGATCAAACCATCTGTTTTCTTTCGATTATCGATTCGCTGTGCTTCTTTCCTGGCGGCATTTAATTTCTTGGATGCACTTGAGCTTTCCTGCATCTCCCCATCGTCATCATCAGCCTGAACATCCAGGGAATGCAAAGGCGCAGGATAAAGCCATAATGGCACAGGATAAGGGTCGCCACCCGCCTTAGGTAAAAGCGCGAAACTACCCGGTTTTTTTAGTGCCTGCTGAATCGCTTCTTCTCGAATACGCTTGGCACCCTCCAAAGTATCCAGTGCAGGTCGTAAATTCAAAACCGCATCGACCAGCCTTGCATATACTCGCTGTAAACCCGGTCTTGAATTTAACACCTGTTGTGTCGTTGTTTGATTATCATGAAACCAGTGTTTCATTTGCTGCTGTTCTGCAGCCATGGCGCACAACCAGAAATATAGGGCTTCATTTAAAGAGTGGTCGGGAAAGATTGCCAGTTCAGGCGCAAGCCGAAGACTACGCTCATCCTGCCAGGCCACACAGAAACGTTTATGCGTACCCGCAATACGCTGTAACATTTTTCGATCTGCGTAAAACTTTCGTGGCGCTGAGGCTTCAATGACTTTGCCTGCACTGCCGCCCAGAGCCCGATAGAAAACACTTAAACTGCTTTGAATATCAGCCAGCTTTACACCTGCCTCGGGAAAATCCGTTGAAGCATGACGAGTCACCAAACGGTGCCAGAATTCTCCTACAAGCTCTTCCATTTAGGGTTCCTGCTGTTGACGTTTATAAATGTGAATCATCCGATTAAGTTTAACCCCAAGATAGTTCTCCCCTTTTCAGGGGAGAACTTAAGGTTAACTAGGCTTTAGCGGGCACCAAACCTTCTTTGTCACCCACAAAGAAGCTTGCAAAGTACATCGCCAGGCCTGCCGTAAACATGACCCCAAACCCTAAACGGATCCAGAAGAAGGGGTGCAGTTCTTCCTGAGTAGCCATAAAACTTAACGCGTTAGCATCATCAGGCAGGCGTTGTAACACGACTTGCCAGATACCTGCGACTGTCAAAGCCAGCGTGATACCGCACATAGCGATACACAAAGTCCAGAAAGCCATACGTTCCAGTTTCTGCGCTTTCAGGCAGTTACCATGAGGACGGCCACGCATAATGGGAATGGAATAGGACATAATGGTGATGACAATCATCGAATAAGCACCGAAGAACGCCAGGTGTCCATGCGCAGCAGTCAATTGAGAACCATGCGTAAAGTAATTCACTGGCGCCAAGGTATGAATAAAGCCCCAGACACCCGCACCCAGGAAGGCCATCACTGTGCAACCTAAGGCCCAGGTCAAAGCAATCTGATTGGTGTGTTCAAGACGACGCTCACGCACCATTTTGAAGGCAAATACCACCATCATATAGAACGGTAAGGGTTCTAATGCCGAGAAGATAGAGCCTAACCATAACCAGTATTCACCAGGGCCGATCCAGAAATAGTGGTGACCCATGCCGATCAGACCGGTAATCAGCGCCAGTGCGATAATCACATAAAGCCATTTTTCAATAACTTCCCGATCCACACCAGTTACCTTGATCAGCGTAAAGGCCAGAATCGCTCCGAGGATCAATTCCCATACACCTTCTACCCAAAGATGCACAACCCACCACCAGAAGTATTTATCCAGCGCGAGATTGCCCGGGTTATAGAAAGAGAACAGGAAGAACACCGCCAGGCCAATTAAACCGGTGATCAAAACCATATTGATAACGGTTTTACGGCCTTTGAGAATAGTCATCCCGATATTATAAATAAAACCCAGACAGACAATCACAATACCAATTTTGGTAATGGTAGGTTGCTCCAGAAACTCCCGCCCCATCGTTGGCAACAGCTCGTTAAAGGTCAGATCAGCCAATCGAGTATAAGGTACTAACAGATAGCCAAGAATGGTCGCCACGCCGGCTGCCGCAAACACCCAAAACAGGATTTTTGCCAGTAAGGGGCTATGCAACTCGGTTTGGCATTCTTCAGGCACCAGGTAATAGCTGGCCCCCATGAATCCAAACAATAACCAGACAATCAGTAAATTCGTGTGCACCATACGGGCCACGTTAAAAGGAATATACGCCGCGAGAAAATCACCTATGATGTACTGCAAACCCATAATCAAACCGAAAACAGCCTGACCGGCAAACAGTATCATTGCAAAGATGAAGTAATTCATTGCGACTTTTTGAGATTCATATTTCATACCTGTTGTCTCCCTTAGCCTTGTTTATTGGGTGGCCAATCGTTGTCGTCAATGCGCGATGTCCAGATCAGGAATTGCGTGATGTTATGCACCTCCTCTTCCGATAGGTTGAATTGCGGCATTTGGCGTCGACCGGGAACATTGAGTGGCTGAATGGCCATCCAGTTTTGCATAAAGGATTCGAACACGGCTTCATCACCGTTCGCGTAGCGATCAAAGACATTGGCAAGTTCAGGAGCAAAATAAGCGCCCTCTCCCATCAAGCTATGACAGCCTATGCAATTATTTTTTTCCCAGAGGTGCTTGCCCTGAATGACAGCCTCCGTAATGTTTTCCCGATGATCCCGCTTGGGTAACTCGAGCATTGTGTCAAAGGTCAGGCCCACCAACAGCAGAAAGAAAAAGACTCCTCCGCCATAATAGATATTCCGGGCCATGCCTTTGGTAAAGTTTTCAGCCATGTCATGCCTCCTGTTTTTAACCAGCACAGCAGATATACCACTGCGCCCCTACTTGCCTGCGTCTGAACCATCAGCTGAAAAAAGCGCCCGAGTACACCATACCCAGGCGCCCAGCCTGCTGAGGAAACAGTCACCTCACTTACCTTCTATCAGGAATCATGCCAAAACATATCTTATTGATTTATATAGCTAAATATATGAAAGCTGTCGATCTGACAACATGAAAAGGTTATCATCAGGACAACTCTTAATCAGAATGACAACAAAGCAAACCGATTACATAGTTCATGATTTGTGAAGAGGTACCTTAAATAAAACCCCATACATGGGAGAGGATGAGTATAATTTCGGGTTTATGATGTAAACCCAGATGTTGAAGGATGAGTCTCATGGCAGCCAAGCCCTTTCTTTTTAACCTGTCCTTTATGGTGCTTTTAGGCGCTTTCCTGAGCGCCTGCTCATCCGGCCCTGGCGAAGAGAAGTTTGCGCCCAAGATTCTTTCGGTATACACCGACGTCATTCACACCCATCCTAGTTTTTATGAAAAATGGCCAACGTCG
>JBFHPN010000231.1:0-4606 GCA_041592735.1 Oleiphilaceae bacterium
GGCATGCAAAAGAAAATCAATCAGTATTTCTGGTATCGAAAGGCGCGTTACTTCATCTACCTGAAGAAGTTGCTTATGTTCATCGCACCAGTCAAAGTGCCGGATATTCTTAAATTATCAAAGCGTTTCAAGGAAAGACTGTTCAAGCACTTCGGATAATACCCTGCAAACGCCTATCGATTGATCATCTCGCGGGCAAGTATTTTTTAAGCCTACCTATTTTGAATCCTTATTTACCTCGGTTTATTTCCATGGGCCTATTGCGCTTCGTTTAATAATTTAATATAAATGATAATGATTACTATTTATATTTGTATTGAAGTCGGGTGAATGAGGATTACATGAAACAAAGCACTACTTTAGGGCTTGCAAGGCCGAAAAGCGCAGTAAAGCATAATCAAGCTCATACGCAATTTGCACATCTGCTGATTGGGGTGTTACTGGCAGCGCCGCTTGCGGCCCAAGAAGCGTCGTCGGGAGCTGTCGCGCCAACAAAGAAAGCAACTATCGAGGTGCTTGATACCCGGCATTATCCAGCGTCCAATTTTCTGGCCTATACCGAGTTTGAACTTTCCGGAGAGCCTTTAGCGGAAGCATTGGGTCTGGATCTGGATCTGCTTGATCCGACGCAATTGAATCAACCGACTGTATTTGACTATGCAGCCGGTATTGAAAGCTATGAATACTCGGAAGAAGCGATGTATGCCCTGAATTATCAATCCACAATGGGCTTATCGCTTATCAGCGGCCCACGTAACCGTGAGCGCCAGTTATCTATGAATACGGCAAACGCTGCAGATGCACTGCAGTTGCGCATAGCCGAACTGGCAGAGTCTGTCGGATATCCCGTACACGATATGCCCAAAAATATGGCCTTGATTAGCCTGCCGTTTCTTAGTGGTCTGCCCGAGTTTGCCCAAAAACCTTCTCTTGGGGGCGTTAAGTCTGAGTCATTTGATATGCTGGATGCACAAGGTGTGACGCACAACGTTCAGACGATTCAGCCGGACTATCTCTCTGACTTTGCCTCGCTGGCATGGGATGCAAAAAGTTTTGAGCAGGTGCTGAACCCCGCAGCAAGTGGCGGTATTTTGCTCAAGGAAATTATGTGGGCTCAGGATTTTCTGGGCGGAATGCACGAACAGGAAAGTGATGAAGAAGTGGAAGCCGAGAGCGCAACCATGGATCAGGATGGCAAATACCGCCTGGGCGTCTCCATAGCAGATGGTTTCAATGGCATGCTGCTGATGGAGCAAGCGCTGGATAAACTGACGACAATTCAAAGCTCATTGCTTTACGATGGCCAGCAGCTCGGGGCTAAATTGCTGCCAAACTATCGGGCGAATGCAAAGAATTTGATTTGGATGCCGCATAAAATTGAGGTAGCAGTCAATCGTCAGGGGTCCGTCACTGAACTAAAAACCTTGCAAGTAAACGATGCCGGTTCAAGCCTGCGAGACGTCTGGCAAATGCTCTGGCCACTGGCAGAACTTTATGCCATGAGTGATCAGCGAGTGGCCAATCGCAACCAGAATCCGGCATTCAAGGCCGTATTTGACGGCAAGCCCTTTGCCCCCGCACCGGATGTCAATATTGATCAGTCTATAGCCAATGATGTGGCGGCAAGCGATGCGTTTTCTCTGGCGAATAACCTGCTGAATCTGACTATGCAAAACCTGCAAGCGCTTCATTTTAATCAACAGCATGGCACTTTTGTAGAGTCTGTGCAGATCCACAGCCAAAAGGGGAGTGCGGCGCATATTTCACAGAACAATAGCGTTTCCGCTTTTGATGCAGCTTATACCCTGGTTGCATTAGGCATTTATCAGCGTGCGGTCGATGCCTTGCCGGTAGGTTATGCCGCAGGTGATAACGGTTCCGACAGCCTTCAGACTGAGGCCGGAAAGCAAGCGCTGGCACTGATTAAAGCGCAGGCGGATTTTATTTTGAAACATATGTTGGATGAAAAAGGGCTGGTGATTGCCCGGCTCGATCTGAATACCCTGGCGAAACGTCAGCAAGACAAAGCCTTATCAGCGGATGTGTCGCTGGATGCGCAGTTTGCGGTCATCCGTGGCCTGGCCTCTGCCTTTGTTTCAACTAAGGATGCCCGCTACCGCGAGGCAGCGCGCAAGCTCTATCATGCTGTCGATACGCAGCTTTTCGATCCCGCACTTGGCACATGGGCGCAAGGTCCGGGCAAGGCCACGATACATACGCCTTATACTGCCGCCGCCATATCTGGCGCGTTGCGTGAATTGATGTTGCGTTTAAAGAATATTGAAGGGGAGCACATCGCGGCACTGGAGCTTCAGCTATTGGTGCAGCGTTATAACAGCTGGTTTAAAACCGTGATCAACGGAGGGCTTCAGCTTTCGGAGGCGTTGATGGATACCGGTGAGCATGTGCTTGCCGATGTGTCAGATCCTGCGCTTATTAGGGATAGTGATCGGGATGGTGTGCCCAAATCTGTTTATGCGGGTAAGGGGAATGGTCTGGCCCCGGTGCTTGCTGCCGGAGTGCGAGTACAGTCTGGTAAGTGACCGCTGCAGGGTGCTGACACCTTGCTGAAGCGTACTTACTATTTTTCAGATCATGCACGATAGTATCAGAAAGTCTCTTTGGCTTGTTACAGGTCAAGGAGACACTGTTCCGGAGTCGCTAAAATGTTAAGCGCAATGAATTCAGACGAGTTGTAAGTATGAATGTTGGTGAGAGTATCTATTCTGGCACCCCTGATGCCCCTCAGCGCCTGTCTCAGGTCCTGAGTAAATGGACTGCCCGACTGTCGGCATGGCAAAAAGCACTGGCCTACCGCCATAAGCAAAGTGAAATCTTGCTCTACCTTATGTTTGTTAGTGGCTTAATGCTGTGGCCAATGCTGGGCGTTGAATGGGCCCTGACACGCTGGGCTTTGTTTGTGCATATGTTGCTGGGCGTGACGGCTTTTCCAGTGATCGTCGGAAGTTTCTGGTGGAGTCACCGACGTTTATTGTTGCGCTCCCGTAAGGCCTTTTTAAGAACCACCGGTCGTTGCATTGAGTGGCTCTTGCTCATGTGTACCTTTAGTGGTGCCTATCTCTGGTATTTTGGTGTGACAGGCGATTCCTTAAGTCTGTTGATACAGGATATCCATTTTTATTCTTCCTGTTTGTTGGGGCCGCTGGTATTGCGTCATGCCTTTCGATGGAGTGTATTGAATGTCTTCAAAAAATGAAGCTGTCATGCGCTATGTGTCGCGGCTTGTTGTTTTTTGCTGGTTGTGCCTGGCGATAGAGCCGGCTCTAGCTGTTGAACGCAGTCGTTCCTTGGTATTAACACCCGATGAGACGCGCATTATCAGTGCCAACTTCGATGCCGGCAGTGTGTCTTTGCTGGAACGTAGTACCGGTAAGTTGCTTGTAGAACGTAAACTGGGCAAGGATATACGCAGGCTGGCTGTGGCAGCAGAGGGCAGTCAACCACGCTTGCTGGTGAGTGATTATGCTGACCACAATCTGATTCTGCTTTCGTTAGACACCTTGAAGGAAATCAAACGGATTCCGGTACCCGCCCGCCCCTTTGGGGTTGTTTATGATCAAGTCAGTAAACGCTTTTATGCCACCAGTTTTGAACAGGCGCGCTTGCTGGTGCTTAGCCTTGATGGCGAACTGTTGTTTGATATCGAAACCTCTCCCTCTCCCAGAGGTTTGTTGTTGACCGATGACCGGCGTTTACTGGTCAGCCATAGCTTATCGGGCGAACTTTCGTTTTATGATGTAAAGGGTGAGCAGCCTGTACTTAAGCATGTTTTACAACTGGCTGACAGCCCGCTGCAGGAACCGGCTACGGTGCCGCAGGGCAAGCCCCGGCTGCTGGATAATATGGGGCTGTCACCAGATGGTCAAACCTTATGGTTGCCACATGTGCTTTGGTCTTTCAGTCGGGATTTCCAGTTCCAATCGAGTGTTTTTCCTGCGGTTTCCCTAGTTGATCTGAGCACGGAAACTGAGTTAACGGATGAACGTAAGCTTTTGTTTGAACAAATTAATATCACAGAGCCGGATGGCTCGACCCGAATAGTGTCAAACCCGCATGATGTAGAATTTATTCATGGAGGTGATAAGGTTGTGGTGTCTCTGGCGGGTTCCGAAGACTTAATGGTTTTTGATCTTTCCAGGGCTGCCAGTGCGTCTAAATCCAATCGTAGCAAGCGTCATCAACGCAAGAAGTTTCAGGGGGGCGCCAAGGTTACCCAGATTTACCGGCACGTTCCGGGCGATAATCCACGCGGGATAATCGCAATAGATCAGGATTTGTTTGTGCAGAATGCAATGTCGCTCGATCTGGTGCGCTTTCATCTTGGCGCCCCCGGGCCATTCTCACGCCTCACATTGGCGGATGAAAAATTTGCTTCTCTGGTTGAAAAGGATCCTGTGCCTGAAACCTTAAGGCTTGGCAAAACCCTGTTTCATCGTGCCAATACCGATGATGACCCGGATCATCCTATGGCTGGGGACTTCTGGATGAGCTGTTCCTCCTGCCATGTGGATGGCTTTAATTTTACCAACCGCACCTTGATGCAGGATGCCACCAAAAACAGATTTGAAAATGCCACCACCGGGCA
>JBFHPN010000232.1:0-4603 GCA_041592735.1 Oleiphilaceae bacterium
ATAATAGGATTTAGCGACATGCAATCTGCCTCGGACTCAGAAACTGATGCACTACTAGCCAATCATTCTTTTTTGGCCGAAACCCATCAGGTAGAAAATCAACCCAGCCCTCTGGAAAGTTATAACCTCTTTCTTTCCGATGTTGCGCTAAAACAAGCCATCACCGCGCATCAAGCTAGCTGGGCCGAAGATGATTTAAGTCGATTTGGCGCACTATGTGGCAGCACTGAATTTATTGAGTGGGGCTTTCAGGCAAACGAAAACGAGCCGGTATTATATACCCACGACAGACAGGGACATCGGATTGATGAAGTACGCTTTCATCCTGCCTACCACCAATTAATGAAAGTTTCCATGCGAGAGGGCTTGCATGCATCGCATTGGCTGACGCAGAAGCCCGGCGCACATGTTGCCAGAGCAGCTAAAAATTTCATAATGACACAAATAGAGGCGGGCCATGGCTGCCCCATTACCATGACCTCTGCGGCCATCCCCACGCTTAAACACGCACCCCACTTATTCGAGGAATGGGCACCTAAAGTATTACATAACCATTATGACCCCAGAAACGTCTGCTATCGGCTGAAGGAAAGTGTCACGATTGGTATGGCCATGACTGAAAAACAGGGCGGTTCTGATGTCCGTACTAACTCGACTCAAGCGTTTCCAAGCAGCCGATATAGTCATGACAATGCTTATGAATTAGTGGGGCATAAATATTTTGTGTCAGCACCCATGTGTGATGCCTTTTTGATGCTCGCCAGAACCGCCTCTGGCATTTCATGCTTTCTGGTACCGAGATGGCGCCCGGATGGAACAAAAAACCCCCTGCAAATTCAACGTTTAAAAAACAAAATGGGGAATATATCCAATGCCTCCAGTGAAATTGAATTACGCGGTGCATTAGGTTGGCTGGTCGGCCAGGAGGGCCATGGCATTTCGACGATTATTGAGATGGTTGCCATGACCCGCTTCGATTGTATGATCGGCTCATCTTCGTTAATGCGACAGGCCGTAGCACAAATAACACATCATTGCCGCCAACGTGTAGCGTTCGGTAAAGTCTTGATACAACAACCGCTGATGCAAAATGTATTGGCCGATTTGATTCTCGAAAGTGAAGCGGCCACTGCGTTGAGTTTCAGGCTTGCCCGCGCTCTGGATAACAAAGAATTCAACACAATGGAAAAACAACTCGTGCGAATCGGAACCGCCATCGGCAAATATTGGATCTGCAAACGCGCCCCGGGGCACGTTTACGAGGCAATGGAATGTATTGGCGGCAGCGGTGTGATGGAAGATTGCATCATGCCAAGGCTGTTTAGAGAATCGCCTATTAATACCATCTGGGAGGGCAGCGGAAATGTTCAGTGTCTTGATATGCTGCGTGCGATACAACGCAATCCCGACTCATTGACCGCTCTCATCAGCGAAATACAAAAAGCAGCACACGCTGATCCGCGCATCAATGAAACTCTGGATATACTTCGCAAAGACCTGGCCGATCATGCAAACATCGAATTCAATGCCCGCTCTATCGTCGAAAAAATGGCCTTACTGCTTCAGGCATCCTCTCTTTTTCAATATGGCGACACCGCAGTTGCTGAAAGTTTTTGTCGTGCACGCCTAGGCACTGATCATAAAGGCTGGGTGTATGGTACATTGCCGGATGGCATTGATTGTGAAGCACTTATTAAACGTGCTCAACCGATGCAATAAAAAATCGGTAGCACAACCAGCGTCTTTTATTGCAGGCCATATAGCTCAAAGCTGATAATTGGCTGAGTTGTGAGGGTATTGAAGTTCTTTTGCTGACTTTTGCTGAATTGAATTGCCTTCCTGCGTAATTGGCCGCAAAATGGAAACCATAGTTAATTTTTGAACCGCTTTGTCTGGTATCCGTTTGCAGCGATACAAACGAGACGATTCATCTGATTTCCCGCTGAATAAAGCAAAACTAACTATTGCATTTTTTATACGCAGTCGTATTGTGTTGTCTCGCACAGTTAAATTAAACTGGCTAGCCACATAATAATGATAAAAAATCGCTACTCTGGAATAGGTATACACATTCATGTGTATCGTGTTGCCTCACGGGGCAACAGTATTAACATCGATGTACTACTTCCAAACAGTCCGGGCAAGAAAACCTTGACCGACAGGCTGACAAGTACACCAGGTTATGCCCTATCACAGTAAAGGTGAATAATTGGAGAGTAAACCATGTCTAAAATTTATGATATCGATGAAGTAATTACCGTAGATGAAACCGTTGAAACCGGCTATTTCTATCTTGAAAATCGTCAGTTCTATGGCCCATTCGAATCTGTCGAACAGGCTTCGGAAGCCGCACTTCAGAATTGTAAGTTAAGCTCTCCCGGTGAGTGCAGAGCAATTTATCATGGCTCAGCGAGACGTGATCAGTCTACCCGATTAAATGAACCATTGAGCAACATGCACCAGGCTGCCACTGTTGAATGCCCTGCCTGACAAAGCACTAGGCTATTTTAGCTATGCATCCTCTGCATAGCTAAAAAGCTTGCATCAGCCATACATAGCTGACAACCCTCTCAAGATTTTCCTACCTTACATTTTTGACATTAGCTCTCAAGCCATCTTATCGAGTATAGTGTTTACCAGAAACACCAAACCACTTTTTAACTCACCCGATTCATTCTTTTACTGATCCACTCCGAGTAACACGCACGTATTTATTATGTCTTTCCGCATCAAAGAACATTTTTCCTTTCGCTCTCCCGTATTCTGGAAATGCCTCAGTGTATTGGTGTTGCTATTAATTGGCTGGTTAATTTATCTCGATGCACAAATCCGTCATAAGTTTGAAGGGCAACGCTGGAGCCTGCCAGCACAAGTGTTTGCCCGCTCATTGGATATTTATGATGGCAAAGGCATCAACATGCAAAATCTTGAGCATGAATTGAAGCTTCTCAATTACCGTCCGGTCGCGAAGGTACAACAAACTGGCGAGTATTCCCGAAACGGCAGCTCTCTGGAAATTTTTATCCGGGCACATGCCAGGCCAGAAGGCAAACAAGCTGCCAGACATATCCAATTCATTATCAGCAATGATCAGGTATCTCAGTTAATTGATCGCCAAACCAGAACTGATCCGGTTTACTCGCTGGAACCCTTTAAAATTGGTGGAATTTATCCGGCTGCCAAAGAAGAAAGGCAGTTATTAAGTTACAAAGAATTCCCTGAAGCACTAAAAGCAGCCCTTTTAGTGACTGAAGATCGAAACTTCAATTCACATGTTGGCATTTCTCCTGTGGGGATATTTCGTGCGATGTGGGTAAATTTTAAGGCTGGCCAGGTCGTGCAGGGCGGCAGCACATTAACCCAGCAATTGGTTAAAAACTTTTTCCTTACAAGCGAGCGCAGCCTGCTTCGCAAGATCAATGAAGCGATGATGGCAGTTCTTCTTGAACTCCACTACAGCAAAGCCGTGATTATGGAAACCTATATGAACGAGATTTTTCTTGGTCAGTCAGGGAAATTAGCCATACATGGTTTTGAGGCTGCGAGTAATTTCTATTTCGGTAAGCATCTTCAGGAGTGCGACATTTCGGAACTGGCACTTCTGGTTGCGATGGTAAAAGGCCCTTCATACTATAATCCGCGCCGTTACCCGGAGCGCAGTCGAGAAAGACGGAATCTGGTTCTTGCCTTACTTCACGAAAGTGGCTATTTGAATGCCAGCGCCTACAAGACAGCCCTTAACCGCCCCTTGCATATTGTCAACAAGCCACTTATGGCCAGCAATCAATATCCGGCATTTATGGATCTGGTAAAAAGACAGCTCAGCAAAACCTACCAAGAAGAAGATCTGCGCTCAGAAGGTTTGAAAATATACACCACGCTCGACCCTCAAATTCAATTCAGGCTTGAACAGGCAGCCAAGGAAAAAGTTTCACAGTTATCGAGTCACGCCAAACAACCTAATCTACAAACTGCATCTGTCGTAGCAGGTGTAGGCAGCGGTGAAATATTGGCCGTGCTGGGTGATAAACAACCCCAATATCAGGGTTTCAATCGTGCACTGGATGCTAACCGCCCGATTGGTTCACTGATTAAACCCGCGATCTACCTGGCTGCATTGTCTGCACCTGATCGTTTCCATCTTGCCAGCTTATTAAATGACCAGGCCTTTAAACTAACGTTTGAAAACGGTACACACTGGCAACCACAAAACTTTGATAAGCAGGATCATGGCCAGGTTCTACTGATCGATGCACTGAGCCAATCCTACAACTTAGCAACTGCCAGACTAGGTCTGGACCTGGGCATTCAGACGGTACATAAAACGCTGCGTAAACTTGGTGTAAATTCGCCTCTTAATCCCTATCCGTCCTTGTTTCTGGGCTCACAATCACTTAGCCCCCTTGAAGTGACACAAATGTATCTGACTATCGCGAATCAGGGTTTCAACATACCGCTACGTGCGATTCGGGAAGTCACGACAAAGGATGGGGAGTTATTATCCCGCTACCCGTTTGAAGTCGAGCAAGTGCTGTCGCCCGAGGCGGTTTATCTGTTGCAACATGCCATGCAAGCCACTATGCGCAACGGGACTGGACGATCC
>JBFHPN010000233.1:0-4581 GCA_041592735.1 Oleiphilaceae bacterium
ACCATCATAAGTTCCGGTCAAGGTCACACCGGAATAGGCAGAATACCCACGAATAATCACATGGTAGGTGCCGGTCTGAACGGGAGACATGGGGCAGCTTTCGGCATTTCCTCCCATATAGGGACGGCAGTCGTAGGAAGAGGTCGTTGGCTGAGAACCGAAACGAACATATAAATCCGCATCACCCGAGCCACCGGACATGGCAAAGACCAAATTGGATGCGCCCGCCGGTACATTCAGAGTGAAATACTGACTTGAACCACTGGCGCCTGAAAGGTTGGTTTCATTCAGCTGCTCACCGGGATTAGTGATCGAATTGATCGTCACGCTTTCACTCGCTGAAGCACTGGCACCTTGATTATCGGTTACCGTCAGTGTCACCGTGTAATTTCCTGCACTGGCATACGCGTGGTTAGGATTAGCCTGTGTGCTTGCACTTCCATCACCAAAATTCCAGCTATAGGAAGCGATTGAACCGTCCGGATCGTTGGAACCAGCACTGCTGAAGGTAATGCTTTGTCCTTCATTCGCCGAAAAAGGTCCATTGGCAATGACCGCATTTGGCGAGGTATTGGCCGGACTTGTAATGGTAACAGAAGACGTAGCATTCGCAGTGGCACCCTCATTATCGGTGACGGTTAAGGTCACTGTGTAATTGCCGGCTGAAGCATAGCTTCGCGAAGGATTCGCCTGCGTGCTGGTTTGACCATTACCAAAATTCCAGCTGTAACTGACAATCGAGCCATCCGGATCATTCGAACCTGCACTACTGAAAGAAATACTTTCGCCTTCCAATGCGGCAAAAGGACCATTCTCAATCACAGCTTGTGGCGGTGTATTTCCAGGATCGGTTCCAGCATCATAGGTACCTGTCAGGCTGACACCGGAATAGGCAGAATAGCCGCGTAACATCACATAATAAGTGCCCGCCTGCGCGTTGACGATCGGGCATGCCTCGTTATTACCAGACTGATAGGGTCTGCAGTCGTACGCAGAGGTGGTTGGCTGTGCACCAAAGCGAACATAGAGATCCGCATCGCCCGAACCACCCGACATATTAAAGGCGAGATTTGTCGCCCCGGCAGGTACATCCAGTGAAAAATACGTTGAGCTGCCTTGTGCACCAGACAAGTTGCTTTCATTCAGTTCGGTGCTGGAACCACCTCCATCACCGCCTCCATCACCACCTCCGCCACCGGAGCCACCTTCGGTGAAGTTGGCAATCAGGCTGAGACCTGAAAACGCGGAGTAAGGGCTAAGCATCACATGATAGGTACCCGCTTGCACATTGCTGATCGTGCAGGTTTCATTATTGCCACTTTGATAAGGCCGGCAGTCATAAGTCGACGTGGTCGGCGCCGCACCAAAGCGAACATACAAGTCAGCATCTCCACTGCCACCCGACATAACAATACTTAAATTGCTCGATTCGGCGGGGACATTCAAAGTGAAATTCAAACTGGCTGTAGAACTGGCTAAATTGGTCTGAGCAACACCATTTTGCAGCGAACTAGCAAAGAGCTGTTGACAAAAGAGAAGTAGAAAAGCAAAAGAAAGGTACGGCAAAACCTCCCTCTTCCATCTATAGGGATTTCTTGGTTTCTTCATGATTTTTTTCGTCCTGATGATACTTATTTTATTTTTATTTTTCCGCCCATCCCTTAGGCCTTAATAGAACTTTGCTCAGCACTTATACAAGCAGACAATGCAAATAACACACGATTAATAGAAAGAAAGGACGGCATTTACAGCAGCAGGAAGTCTAGAAGCTGGAAGGTTTGGAACCTATGTCAATGTCGGTCAAAGCAGGTCAATTTTGGTGAGCGCACGCCCAAAGGAATAGGTCGAGGCCCCAGTAAGGCTGAGCCCCGGGGCCTCGATAAGTAGATCAATACGTCAGAACTAGGCTCGGCGCCAGGTGGTACCTTCTTTACTATCATCCAGGGTCACGCCTTGAGATAAGAGTAAATCCCGAATGCGATCAGATTCAGCCCAGTTTTTGTTCAGGCGTGCCTGGGTTCGTTCCGCCACCAGAGCATCTATCTCAGCATTAGATAAACCATCCGCCACATCCGACCCTTTAAAGTAAGTTTCCGGGTCTGACTCAAGAATACCTAAAATGGCGCCAAGGTAACGTAAAGTGCCAGCAAGCATGGCAATATTTTCAGCGCCATCCTTGCGAGCAATATTCAGCTCACGCACCAGATCAAACATCACGGCCAAGGCTTCCGGCGTATTGAAATCATCATTCATCGCCGCGGTGAAGCGATCTATATAAGCCTGATTCAACTCACTCGCATTCATCTGCTCTGCAGTCAGACCACGTAATGATTGATAGAGACGGTCCAACGTTGCCTGCGCTTCCACCAGATTATCTTCCGAGTAATCTATCTGGCTGCGATACTGGCTGGATACCAGAAAATAGCGCACCACTTCCGCTGGGTACTTTTCCAATACTTCACGAATGGTAAAGAAGTTACCCAGCGATTTGGACATTTTCTCCTTGTTCACGCGCACCGCACCGGCATGCATCCAGTAATTTACATACTTTTTACCCGTCGCCCCTTCGGACTGGGCGATTTCATTTTCATGATGCGGGAATTTCAGATCCGGGCCGCCACCGTGGATATCGAAGGTATCACCCAGGCAGCAGGTAGACATGGCAGAACATTCGATATGCCAGCCTGGGCGACCATTCCCCCAGGGTGAAGGCCAGCTGGCTTCACCTGATTTAGCCGCTTTCCACAAGACAAAATCCAGCGGGTTGCGTTTATGCTGATCTACCTCGATTCGCGCACCTGCCAATAATTCTTCTGTATTACGTTTGCTCAACTGCCCATAGGTTTTGAATTTATCTATCGCATAATAGACATCACCGTTGTCTGCTGCATAGGCATGCTCATTGGCGATCAGACGTTCGATCATGGCAATTATTTCACCAATATGTGCGGTGGCTCTGGGCTCCTGATCTGGCGATTTAACATAGAGCGCCTTTTCATCTTCATGCATCGCGCGGATAAAACGCTCTGTTAGCGCATCATAAGGCTCACCGTTTTCGGCAGCACGCGCAAAGATTTTGTCATCAACATCGGTAATATTTCGAATATAGGTAACGTCGTAACCGGAATGACGCAGGTAACGGGTGATGACATCAAAGCTCACCAGAACGCGCGCATGCCCGATATGGCAATAGTCGTATACCGTCATGCCACAAACATACATCTTGACCTGTTTTGGCACCAAAGGCTGAAAGATTTCTTTTTTTGCCGTCAGGGTGTTGTAAATTTTCAGGGACATTGCGCTCTCCGACTTGCCGTTTACCAGATCTGTTTCATTTTCATGTTTCATGAATTATGCGTCATGCTTCATGCTTCACGTTTCATGTTTCATGTTTCATGTTTCATGTTTCATGTTTCATGTTCCCTGAGCCTGTCGAAGGGATTATCCGGTATCCACCAATCTGGCTTCTTAAACGTTTCGACAAGCTCAACGAACGTTGGTCATTGTTTTAGGTAATTTTGTTTAGCATCAATCGCTTATTTGGATTCCCAGGTATCCCGCAAACCGATGGTACGATTAAACACCACCTTTCCGGCTTCAAAATCATGATCATAGCGATCCGCAACAAAATACCCTTCCCGCTCAAACTGGAAAATCTGCTCAGGCTTGGCTTGTGCAGCATCTAATTCCAACTTGGCGTTAATCACTTTGAAGCTCTCTGGATTGATATGACTCAGAAAATCCTCTTCACCTGCATCCGGGTTTGGATGATTGAACAGTCGGTCGTATAAACGAATTTCTGCCTCCACACATTTTTCTGCAGAAACCCAGTGAATGACACCGCGGGGCTTGATGCCATCGATATTATTACCGACAGAATCCGGCACCAAACTCGCTAGAACTTCGACCACCTCACCTGATTCGTCTTTAATCGTCGCATCCGCCTTGATGATATAGGCACTGCGTAAGCGAACATAATCGCCCAGAACAAGGCGCTGAAATTTCTTTCGCGACAAGGTCTGATCCTCAGTGAAGTCTTCTTTATCGATATACAAATGTTGAGTGAAGGGCAATTCACGCTCACCTCGCTCTGCTATTTGAGGATGCCGTGCCGCCTTCAGCAGTTCATCCCGGCCCTGCGAATTATTTTCATCCATATTCTGAATGGTTACTTTCAAGGGGTTCATTACACACATCGCGCGCGAAGCGTGCTCATTTAAATCGTCTCGAATCGCTTTTTCGAGTACCGCGACATCAATATCACTGTTATTTTTACTGGAGACGGGGATCATATCGCAGAAGCTTTTCAAGGCCGCTGGCGTAAAACCTCGCCGACGCATCCCGGAAATAGTTGGCATCCTTGGGTCATCCCAGCCCTGGACGATTTTTTCATCCACCAGCTGCTTGAGCTTGCGCTTACTGGTCACGGTGTAGTTAAGGTTCAAACGTCCGAATTCATACTGGCGTGGTTTAGCAGGCACAGGTAAATGTTCGATAAACCACTCATACAAAGGGCGATGCGCCTGAAATTCCAGGGTACAAATCGAGTGAGTCACCCCCTCGATCGCATCTTCCTGACCA
>JBFHPN010000234.1:0-4579 GCA_041592735.1 Oleiphilaceae bacterium
ATAAACATCCCGGAATCATTCACTTCACCATCAACCACACGACGCATAAAGCCCAACTGCATTGGCATCCGCAGCAAACACCGCTTAGTGAGATCCTGATCCAGATTCGCAAACTCGGTTATAAAGCCTTCCCTTATGATGAAGGTTTAGCAAGGCAAATTGCCGAAAAAGAAAAGAAAACCACCATTTTCAGAATCGCCGTAGCGGGTATCGCCAGCATGCAGAATATGATGTTTGCTTTGCCGCTCTATCTTGGCTTCTACAGCGGTATTACGAGTGAATTTGTGTCTTTATTCCGCTGGGTGAGCTTAATCATGTGCTTACCTGTTGTTCTTTTTTCAGCCACCCCTTTTTTTCGCGCTGCAGTGCGAGACCTGAAAACCCGCCATTTAACCATGGATGTACCCGTTTCCATTGCAATTCTGGGCGCTTTTTTTGCAAGTGCCTGGATCACCGTGGCGGGTGAAGCCAGTCTCGAAAGCGATGTCTATTTCGACTCTGTGTCGATGTTCACGTTCTTTTTGATGTTAGGCCGGTTTATTGAAATGCAAACCCGGCATAAACATTTAAACAGCGATATAGAAATGTCCCGTTTATTACCCAGCACCGCGATCATAAAAGAGAAGGCGCTCGAAAAATCTATCCCGGCACATAAATTAAAACTGGATGATCTGCTAATCGTAAAACAGGGGCAGATCATTCCCGCAGACGGCGTGGTGATTGAAGGCCGTTCGCGCGTTGATGAATCTGCATTAAGCGGGGAATTTCTACCTGTAGATAAGGCTCCTGGCGGGTTTGTCAGCGGAGGTACAACCAACATTGAAAATACCTTACTGATTCGCGTTACCGCCAAACCCAAGGACAGCAAAGTGGCGGCCATCATTAAACTTCTGGACAAAGCCCAACTAAGTAAACCCAGAACCATGTTGATCGCAGATAAAGTGGCCAGTTATTTTGTTGCCGCCGTGCTGATTGTGTCTTGTGTGGTTGCTTATATCTGGTATTTGCATGACCCTGAAAGAATCTTCCCTATCGTACTGTCGGTGTTAGTGGTTACCTGCCCGTGTGCATTAGGTTTGGCTACACCCACAGCGCTGACCAGCGCGAACACCTATTTGCGCAGTAAAGGTTTTTTAATCACCAAGGCCCATGCCCTGGAAGCAATGCCTCAGATCAGCGATATCATCTTTGATAAAACCGGTACGCTCACCAAAGGGGAACTGGTCATCGTGGATACTCTCTGTTTTAAGGAGTATGACAACGCTCAGGTGTTAGAAATAGCCGCAGCGCTTGAATCGGGTTCCAGCCACCCTATTGCATTTGCTTTTGCGCCTTATTTCAAACAATCTGCCGAGGACATTCATAATGAGATAGGTTTGGGTCTGACGGGCATTTATCAGCCAACAGGCAAGCAAAGTGCCCAGCGCTATTATCTGGGCAGCCTCGACTATTTAAACTTACCAGAGGATCAGACTAGCCAGATTAAGCTGCATGATAGCCTGAATTTGTTTTTAAGTGATGGCCAACGGCTTATCGCGCACTTTCAGTTGAATGACAGCCTGCGTGAAGACAGCCTTACAACAATTCAATCCCTTAAAGACATGGGCCTGACGCCACACATTCTAAGCGGTGATCAGTGGCATTCAGTCAAACAGATAGCCACACACTTGAATATTGATTCTTACCATGCAACCCAATCACCGGAAGACAAATTAGCTTTTGTAAAAGCACTTCAAGCACAAGGCAAAAAAATAGCCATGGTGGGCGACGGAATCAATGATCTGCCAGTTTTGTCTGGTGCTAAACTATCCATTGCTATGGGTGCAGCGAGCGACATCACCAAAATGAACTCGGATGCAATATTGTTGAATAATCGGCTGAATGTTCTGACGGAAGCTTTCCAGAAGGCGCATAAAACCAGACGCATTATTAAAGAAAATATTTCCTGGGCAATCGCTTATAACCTGCTTATGTTACCATTAGCCACTGCGGGGTATATACCACCCTACTTTGCAGCGCTAGGGATGTCGCTCAGCTCGTTAATTGTGGTATTCAACTCTATCCGCTTAAAACGATCATAAAGGTGCATTATGGAAGTTCTGTTCGTACTGATTCCTATCTCAATCATTCTGGTCGCGATTGCTATCTCGATTTTTGGCTGGGCCGTTAAAAGCGGGCAATATGATGATATGGAAGGTCCGGCTCACAGCATTCTTTACGATGATGATGCCGACATGATTCCCGGCCCCGATGATAAACCCAAAAAAAACACTAAATCCTGATCATGCTGTTCCATGACCCTTTGATTCTGCTCTCTGCCTTGCTTCTGGGGTTATTGGGTTCTGGCCATTGCCTGATGATGTGCGGCGGCCTCTCAAGTGCGCTTGGTCTTAATATGCCGGCTAAACCAGCCGCTACACAGTACATACTTGCCTATAATACCGGCAGAATTATCAGTTATACCCTGGCGGGCTTAATTGTTGGCAGCCTGGGTTTTTGGTTCAGTAAACAATTAGCCAGTTTAGATATACTTCGCTATCTGGCTGGCTTGATGCTTATTTTATTAGGCCTCTACCTGGGTAAATGGTTCAACGGGCTTATCTATATTGAAAAAACAGGTCATTGGCTTTGGCCGAAAATTCAACCGCTTTCGAAACGATTTATGCCTGTCAGAAGTGTTCGCGATGCCATTATGGTGGGTATGGTTTGGGGTTGGTTACCCTGTGGGCTGGTCTATTCAGCCTTGATATGGGCGAGCCTGGAAAGCCATATGCTTGCATCCGCCTCCATCATGCTGTTTTTTGGCCTGGGAACGCTCCCTGCCATGCTGGCCACCGGTTTATTTGCACAACGTTTCAATCAATTCGTCCGAAAGGCCTGGTTCCGGCAGGGTTCGAGCATATTGATGATCTGCTTCGGCATTTGGAGCCTTCCGGTCATCCAGCATGCCATCCTTAGCGTATTCCACTCAGCCCACTAAAGCGGGTCACATTATTTCAGATTTAGGCATAATCTCGATAATCTGCACCATATCATCAATCGGCGTGGTTCTGGACGAAGAGATCGTCTGATCAAGGTCGAATTCATATTCTTTTCGTTCACCACTGCGATCTATCTTAAGATTCTCGAAATCGAATAATTGCGTATCCGCCAACTGTGAAGGTGCGATGTTCTGCAGGGAGTTAAAAATGGATTCTATGCGAGAAGGATGTTTCTTCTCCCATTCTCCCAGCATCTGCTTTATTGCCTGTCGTTGCAGGTTTTCCTGTGAGCCGCATAAATTACAAGGGATGATCGGGTATTCCATGATATCAGAGAAGCGCTCAATGTCCTTTTCCCGACAATAGGCTAAGGGGCGAATAATCACATTTCGCTTATCATCCGATAACAATTTAGGCGGCATTGCAGATAAACGGGAACCATGGAACATATTCAGAAACAATGTTTCGACTATGTCGTCTTTATGGTGCCCCAGGGCTATTTTGTTAGCATTGATATCCTCGGCAAAGGAATACAGGGTTCCCCTTCTTAACCTTGAACACAAACCACAAGTGGTCTTACCTTCTGGTATTTTTGACTTCACGATGGAATAGGTATCGCGGTCGATAATATAGTATTCAACCCCGATACTCTCCAGATACTCTGGCAGCACATGTTCGGGAAAACCCGGTTGTTTCTGATCCAGATTCACCGCCACCAACTCAAAGTTAATCGGCGCACTTTTGCGCAAACTCATCAGGATCTGCAACATGGTATAGCTGTCTTTTCCACCCGACAAACAGACCATGATTCGATCACCGTCCTCGATCATATTAAAATCTGCGATCGCCTTGCCAACGGCACCTCGCAACTTCTTTTGAAGCTTATTAAATTCATATTTGTCTGAGCCGGACAACGATTGCATGCTGCGTACCTGTAAAAAACGTCTATGATTAAATAGGTCTGCCTAAAAATTTCGCGGCATTATATATGATTCAGAATCATGATGGTCATACTTTTACCCAAGACCGTGCAACTTTTGTACAGATTAACCATTAAGTAGCAGGGTCTAAACGTTAACACGGCAATCTCAAGGATATATAACTATTATGCGGACCTTGAACCCACTACTCTCACCGATTCTAAGCGCCCTTGATCGCTATTTGGATCTTCACCCAGCGACCAATGAGCATAGCCTGATAAAACATCTCCAGAGTGAAGGCATTCCGCCTTTCGAACATTTCCGCTTAAGCCAGGCAAAAGACCTGTTCAGTGCTCATTTTTTGTGTATGCATGCGCTCTATCATCTGAAGACACGTTATGCCCAGGAGGAACGCTATGCATTGCTCATACACGCTGTTCGTGTTGAACGTGTCGCCTTTCAATCCGTAAACCACAACACCAAAAGTGATGCACAGCTTCACTTAGTACAAAGTGACCCACTCGCTGCCTACTATCTCAACCCAAAACATTATTTTGAAACGCAGGAATCAGAAATAACAGACATGCTGACTACCTTCTGGAAAAAGTATTTAGCACAAGATGAAAAACAGGCATCCTTAAAAACGCTTGGTCTGCCCAATGATGCCAACGCACACAT
>JBFHPN010000235.1:0-4567 GCA_041592735.1 Oleiphilaceae bacterium
ATAGATGTACGAAGCCTTGTATCAGAAGGTGTCTTTACATATGACCCCGGGTTCGTATCCACAGCAGCCTGCGAATCAAAAATCACATTTATAGATGGCGCAAAAGGGGTATTACTGCATCGCGGCTACCCGATTGAGCAATTGGCAGAAAAGTCAGATTATCTGGAATTATGCCACTTATTGTTGCACGGAGAGCTGCCCACTCCTGAAGAAAATGCAAAATTTCGCGCGACTGTTCGCAATCACACCATGGTGCACGATCAGGTCAATCAATTTTTCCGCGGATTCCGTCGTGACGCTCACCCAATGGCGATTATGTGCGGCGTAGTAGGTGCTTTATCTGCTTTCTATCACGACACCATGGACATTTCAGATGTACAGCATCGTGAAATCGCTGGCTTCAGACTGATCGCCAAGATGCCAACGATTGCAGCCATGTGCTACAAATACTCCATCGGTCAACCCTTCATGTACCCCAGAAATGATCTGGATTACGCTGAAAACTTCCTGCATATGATGTTCAGCACACCCGCTGGCAACCTGACCTTTGATCCTGCCATCGCTAAGGCTATGGATAGAATCTTTATGCTGCATGCAGACCACGAACAAAATGCGTCAACCTCAACAGTTCGACTTGCTGGTTCGACCGGCGCCAACCCATTTGCATGTATTGCTTCTGGTATTGCCGCACTGTGGGGGCCTGCTCATGGTGGTGCAAACGAAGCTGTTTTAAGTATGCTAAGAGAGATTGGCGACGTATCCAGAATTGATGAATTTGTCGCTAAAGCAAAAGACAAGAACGATCCGTTCCGTCTGATGGGCTTCGGTCACCGCGTCTATAAGAACTTTGACCCACGCGCCAAAGTTATGCGCGAAACATGCGAAGAAGTATTGCAAATACTTGGTCTTGAAAATGACCCCTTATTAAAGATTGCGCGTCGCCTTGAACAAATAGCCCTTGAGGATGAATACTTCATTGAACGTAAACTTTATCCGAATGTTGATTTCTACTCAGGCATTATCCTGAAAGCCGTCGGTATTCCTGAGTCCATGTTTACTGTTATTTTTGCAATGTCTCGCACAATTGGCTGGTTCTCTCACTGGAACGAAATGGTTAGCTCTGATTATAAAATCGGCCGTCCTCGCCAACTTTATACTGGCCACCCATTGCGCGATTATCCCGCCAAATAGCATTGAGTCCACTTCAAAAAACCCTTTCAAGAGAAAGGGTTTTTTTTCATCTTCATTTCCTTTAAATCGAGGCCAAAAAAAAGCCTTGCATATGAAGCAAGGCTTTTTTATCCGTCACAGGTATTAATTTGCTTCCGAGAGGAAGAACCAGGTATCCAATACCGAATCGGGATTCAATGAGACGCTATCTATCCCCTGCTCCATTAACCATTTAGCCAGATCAGGATGATCAGATGGACCCTGGCCACAGATCCCGACATATTTTCCGGCTTTTTTACAGGCCTGAATGGCTTGAGACAAGAGCAATCTTACCGCATCATTTCGCTCATCAAACAAATGCGCAATAATACCTGAATCCCTGTCGATACCTAAGGTCAGCTGCGTCAAATCGTTCGAACCGATGGAGAAGCCATCAAAGTGCTCCAGAAACTGCTCAGCCAACAAGGCATTCGCAGGTAACTCGCACATCATGATAACTTTGAGTTCGTTTTCACCTCGCTTCAAGCCCTTTTCTGCCAGCAACTCGACTACCTGCTTGGCCTCACCCACGGTTCGCACAAAGGGTACCATCACTTCCACATTAGTGAATCCCATTTCATCACGCACACGTTTTAAGGCTTCGCACTCCAGATAAAAACAATCACGGAAAGTCTCAGAGATATAACGAGACGCGCCACGGAAACCAAGCATTGGGTTTTCTTCATCCGGTTCATATAACGTGCCACCAATAAGGTTTGCATATTCATTCGATTTGAAATCAGATAAACGCACAATAACACGTTTAGGGTAAAACGAAGCCGCCAGGGTCGCAATTCCCTCTACTAACTTATCAATATAGAAGCTCACCGGCGATGCATAACCGCTCATGCGCTTTTCAACTGCCAGCTTCACCTCAGATGGCAAGGTATCAAAATTCAATAACGCTTTGGGATGAACGCCAATCATCCTGTTGATAATAAATTCTAATCGCGCAAGCCCTACACCATCATTTGGTAAGGCCTGGAAATCAAATGCCCGATCAGGATTTCCGACATTCATCATTATCTTGAATTGCAGATCAGGCATCGAATCCACAGAATTCTCTTTTAATTCAAAGTCGAGCAAGCCTTCGTAGATAAAACCAGTGTCACCCTCTGCACAAGATACCGTTACATTCTGGCCCGTTTTGAGAATATCACTGGCATCACCACAACCTACTACCGCAGGAATACCGAGCTCTCGCGCAATGATTGCCGCGTGACAGGTTCTGCCGCCACGATCAGTAATAATTGCAGAGGAACGCTTCATAACAGGCTCCCAGTCAGGGTCTGTCATATCCGTTACCAACACATCACCTGGCTGCACTTGATCCATATCTGAAAGATCATTAATCACACGAACAGGCCCGCTACCGATTTTTTGACCGATGGAACGCCCTTCAACAAGCACCTTACCCGTCTCTTTCATCAAATAACGCTCGAGTATGGTCGCACTGGCCCGGCTCTTAACGGTTTCAGGACGCGCCTGAACAATGTATAGCAAACCGTCATCACCATCTTTGGCCCATTCAATATCCATAGGGCGTTGGTAATGCTTCTCTATAATCAGTGCCTGGCGAGTTAATTCATTTAACTCCTGATCCGTTAAGGAAAACTTATTTCGCTGGGATTTCTCAACCTTAACGGTTTCTACCAAGGCATCACTTTGATCCTGACTATAAACCATTTTGATCGCCTTACTACCAAGATTGCGCCTTAATATGGCTGGACGACCCGCCTCAAACGTAGGTTTATGGATATAGAATTCATCCGGGTTCACCGCACCCTGCACAACCGTTTCACCCAGGCCGTAGGAAGAGGTGATAAAAACCACATCCCGAAAACCGGATTCTGTATCCAGCGTAAACATCACACCCGAGCTGGCAGTTTCGCTTCTGACCATCTTCTGAATGCCTGCAGAAAGCGCCACCAAACCATGATCAAACTCATGATGCACACGATAAGAAATGGCCCGATCATTAAACAAGGAGGCAAAAACCTCTTTCACCAAACGTTTGACATTCTCAACGCCTTTTACGTTCAAAAAAGTTTCCTGCTGCCCGGCAAATGATGCTTCAGGAAGATCCTCAGCTGTCGCAGAAGATCTGACTGCTACCGCCAAATCGTGATTACCATCCTGTAACTGCGCGAAAGCCTGCTCAAGACTTTGATTCAGTTTTTCGGGAAACGGGGCCTGCATTACCCAAGATCGGATTTCAGCACCCACTCTCGCCAATTCATTAACATCGTTAACATCAAGCTTCGCCAAGGTCGCATTGATCTTGTCATTTAATCCATTTGTGGAGAGAAATTCCCAATACGCTTTAGAGGTTGTGGCAAATCCACCGGGTACCCTTACACCTGCAGAAGAAAGGTGACTAATCATTTCACCAAGTGAGGCATTTTTTCCGCCCACTCGCTCTACATCATTCATTCCCAGTTGATCAAACCAGACAATATAATCCTGCAAACCCTTTCTCCTATTTCAGAACATTAACCCCTGTTTCGGGGTGCAATGAAAAACCATAGTAATACGCATTTCAAAGAATTCGAGAGTTTTTAATTCCTTGAGGGTATCCAGTGCTTTTGTGATAAGACTATACTTTTGGCATAGTGCTTGAAACAATACTGAACATGCATGCAAATAGCGCTGGATTGTAACACTTTAAAGCGTATTTATTAAAATTTATCGAACACCTATTTCAAAAAAAACTGTAAAAAATAAGAGATATCCATGAATATACATCGCACCGCATTTTTCATCTCCGACGGTACAGGCATTACCTCAGAAACCCTGGGGATGAGTTTGCTCGCCAGGTTTGAAGAGCATGAATTTACCAAGGTAACGCTTCCCTATGTCGATACCATAGAGAAAGCTGAACAGACGGTTATCAAAATAAATGCGGCCGCAGAACGAGATGGCGCTAAAGCTATCATTTTCGATACCATCGTCGATGACAACATTCGCAAAGTAATTTCGAATAGCCAGTCGCTGATGATTGATATCTTTGCTGCTTTCCTGGCACCCTTAGAACACGAGCTTGGCGTTCAATCGTCTTATAAAGTGGGGCGAACAAGGATGACCAAACATAGCAAATATGACCAGCGTATCGATGCCATCAATTACGCACTGGATAACGATGACGGCGCCAGAACAAAACTTTATGATCAGGCGGACGTCATTTTAGTAGGCGTATCCAGAAGCGGCAAAACCCCAACCTGCCTTTACCTGGCAATGCAGTATGGCATTAAATCCGCCAATTACCCCATCACCGAAGAAGACATTGAAGATCAAGCACTACCAGCCCTATTAAAGAAACATAGAGAGAAGCTTTTTGGCCTGACAATTGAGCCTGATC
>JBFHPN010000236.1:0-4554 GCA_041592735.1 Oleiphilaceae bacterium
CATGCCCAATGTGCTCTCTCAAACTTATCGCACAATGGTTCATTCCCGCTTGCAGTCTGGCTTGAATAATATCCAGCGTGATTATCCGGGAAAACATCTGGTGTTGTTTGAACCCACACGAAACGACGCTAATTTGTTTTTCTCCAGCGTCTTCAGTTTCAAAGCCAGAAAGATGATGTGCGAGCAGGCTTATCAATTAACCAGGGCGTCATTGCGCTCCAGAGTGACTGAGTTAGAGCCAATGCTGGCCCCCGCCGGAATTCGTATAAGACACGATATTCTGAATGATGAGTCTCGCACGCTTAGTACCGGCTTATATGGTGCAGCGTTGCCGACCTATCAGGCGAAAATTCAGAAAATCTCAGTTAATGGTTCTGGGGATAGTTATCTGGATAGAGTTACAAACAAGGTAGCCTCTATCTTTTAAATGGATATAACGGGTGTGTTTGTTGATCTAAGTCTGGCGGAAAGTCATCAATAGATGCAGCTTTCCGCCAGGAGATTGCGCCTTCTTACAAAATATACTGGCTTAAATCTTCATCCTCAGATAGGGCATCTAGCTGCTCTGTCACATAGTCTGCGGTCACCTTGAAGGTGTCTTTCTGTGTGTCGCCCGCATCAAAAGAAACTTGTTCAAGTAATCGTTCCAATACGGTATGAAGTCTTCTTGCACCGATATTTTCCGTTCGCTCGTTTACCTTCCACGCGATATGCGCAATTTTCTCGAGCGCCTCCTCCGTGAAACTCAACTCCAGGCCTTCTGTCCCCATTAAAGCAATATACTGATCTATTAGGGATGCATTAGGTTCGGTCAGAATTTTCTTAAAATCGGCTGTGGTGAGCGCTTTCAGTTCGACGCGGATAGGTAAGCGACCCTGCAATTCAGGAATTAAATCAGAAGGTTTTGTTAGGTGAAAAGCGCCAGAAGCAATAAACAGAATATGATCAGTCTTGATAGGACCAAGTTTGGTATTGACGGTGCAGCCTTCAATCAAAGGCAATAAATCACGTTGAACACCTTCTCTTGATACGTCAGACGAGGAATTTTCTGATCGCTTGGCAACCTTATCTATTTCATCTAAAAACACGATGCCATTTTGTTCTACAGCTTGGATGGCTTTTGCCTTGATATCATCTTCATTGATGAGTTTGCTGGCTTCTTCATCCTTGATCCGCTTGAATGCATCTTTGATACTGAGCTTTTTGGTTTTTTTCTTATCACCAGACATACTGGAGAAAATGCTTTGTAACTGGTTGCTCATTTCTTCCATGCCGGGAGGCGCCATGATTTCAACGCCAATCGGCGTAGCGCTGATTTCGATATCTATTTCTTTATCGTCGAGTTCGCCTTCTCTTAGCTTTTTACGAAACATTTGGCGAGTTGAGGATTCTTCTTTAGGTTGTCCATCGATGTCTGAGTGAGTGCGAGCAGGGCGGAGTAAAGCATCCAGTATTCTTTCTTCTGCTGCGTCTTCTGCCCGCCGGGCAACCTGTTTCATTTCTTTTTGTCTGAGCATATTTAAGGCGCTATCAGCAATGTCACGGACAATTGAGTCAACGTCTCTGCCAACATAACCTACTTCAGTAAACTTGGTTGCTTCTACTTTCAGGAAAGGTGCGTCTGCAAGCTTGGCGAGGCGTCTTGCAATCTCGGTTTTACCCACACCTGTCGGGCCTATCATGAGAATGTTCTTGGGCGATATTTCTTCTCGTAGAGCGGGGTCCAGTTGCATTCTACGCCAACGATTACGCAGAGCAATGGCCACAGCGCGTTTAGCGTCGTCCTGGCCGATGATGTGTTGATTAAGTTCGTGAACGATTTCTCTGGGGGTCATGTTTGCCATAATTGTGTCTGTTTATATGTCTGGATAATGAATAGAGTAAGTTTGCAGAGTCGGTGTCAGAATCAATCTTGCTTGTCGGATATATGTTCTATGGTAAATTGATCATTGGTAAATACGCAGATGTTAGCCGCAATCTCAAGCCCTTTCTGGACAATTTCCTGTGCCGACAGTTCAGTGTTTTCCAATAAGGCTCGAGCGCTAGCCTGAGCATAGGGTCCGCCAGAGCCAATGGCGATCAGGCTGTCTTCGGGTTCAATGACATCACCATTACCGGTAATGATCAAGGAGTTTTTAGCATCTGCAACGGCAAGAAGTGCTTCCAATTTGCGTAATGCTCTATCTGTTCGCCAGTCTTTCGCGAGCTCTACCGCGGCTTTAACCAAATTGCCTTGATGTTTTTCAAGTTGCGATTCGAAACGTTCAAATAGAGTGAACGCATCAGCCGTTCCACCGGCAAACCCGGCAATGACTTTACCGTGATAAAGGCGTCGGACTTTTTTCGCGTTGCCTTTCATGATCGTGTTGCCAAGTGAAACCTGGCCATCACCACCGAGAGCTACTTCGCCTTCTCTGCGAACTGATAATATGGTTGTCATGATTGTCTCCGGAATGTGGGCTTCTATTTGCTCAACGTGTGTTAGGAATCAAAAGCATGGCCTGAGAAGCCTTACAGAAAGCAAGCCAAGCAAGTTATATGGAGTCAGAGATGTTAATTTCAAGCTTGAGTTTACATCGCTATGATGATTTTTTGATTTTTTTCACCAGTGGTTGAATATGAATGGCAACCAGTTTGTCTATGGCGCTGTTCATTTTGCTTCGATCATAGAATGGGCCAGTGGATACACGATGCCACGTGGTTCCTTGTTCATTGGTCACACTCTGGATTTCTGCTTTTAAGCCCTGAAATGCAATCATGGCTTTTTGCCGCTCAGCATCTTGTAAGTTTTTAAATGAGCCGGTCTGAATCATATAAAAGAACTCGCCTGAGTCTGCTTTATCTTTGAATTGATAGGCATCAACCTTGGGGGGTACTACTTTGTGTTCAGGCAGTAAATCGTAGAAATTAAAACGTTGCTCAGCTGGTGCTTTAGTCTGGGGTTCGTTTTTGATGTTCGGTTTTTTCTCTGGTTTGGCTGGTGAGCTTGGTACTGAATGTGTCTCTGGAATAGATTGTAATAAGTACAATCCATAAATAAAGGCACTCAGTAAAACCAATAGCGTCAAAATAAAGAAAGCTTTTCGGTTTGGGTTTGTGGTTCGCTGTTGTGGATTCACAATGACATTTTTTCGTTTCGTTTTGGCCGTTTCTTTTCGAAGTTGCGGTCGATCGGCATGGCCGTTCTTCCTTTTAGGTTGGCCGGGTTTTCGAGTCGTGCTTGGCTTAGCAAAATCCTGAGTCATGAGTTAGTTACATTTCATCGGGTGCATTTACGCCAAGCAGTTGCAAACCGTTTTGCAACACTTGTTTGGTTGCTACACAGAGCGTAACTCTGGCCTGCATGATTTTGGGGTCATCATCCAGCACTTTGTTTGAATTGTAGTAAGTATGGAATTGGCTGGCCAGATCTCTAAGGTAATGCGTTAATATATGAGGCTCAAGATTGAGTGCAGCGGTGTTAAGTTGTTCAGGGTATAGTGTCAGCATTTTTGCGAGGTTGATTTCACCTTCGTCCGCTATCTCCGTGAGAGCGGCTAGGCCATGGTTGAAATCAATGGTTTGCTGGAGTGCGGACAGCTTGCGCAAAACGCTGGCAATTCGTGCATGCGCGTACTGAATGTAATAGACCGGGTTATCCTTACTTTCAGATTTAGCCAGATCAAGATCGAAATCCATGTGTTGTTCGGCCTTGCGCGTGACATAAAAAAAACGTGCTGCATCATTGCCGACTTCTTCTCTTAACTCTCTTAGTGTTACAAAAGAGCCGCTTCGGGTAGACATCTGAACGCGTTCATTTCCGCGATACAAAATAGCGAATTGGACCAGGCGCACGTCTAGTCTGTCCGGATCAATATTCAGCGCTTGTAGTGCCGCTTTTACGCGAGGAATGTAGCCGTGATGATCGGCTCCCCAAATATTGATCACCTTGTCGAAACCGCGTTCAAATTTATTAAGGTGATAAGCAATATCTGAGGCAAAATAAGTTGTTTCTCCATTATCGCGTTTAACAACGCGATCTTTGTCGTCACCAAAGGTGGTTGAACGGAACCATAATGCGCCATCCTGGGTATAGAGATGGCCATTTTCATCGAGACGAGCAAGCGCCTTGTCGATATCTTCACTTAAAGAAGCTTCGGAAAACCAGTTCTGGTAATGTACGCCAAATCCTGCCAGATCGTCTCTAATGTCGTCTACAATGGCGTTCAGGCCTTGTTTAAATACGATGTCATAATCTTCGCACAGTAACTTTTTGGCTCTGGATACAATCGCATCAATATAAAGTTCTTTGTCGCCACCTTCATTTTCGTCTTTTGGCAGATCACAGAACACCTCTGCGTGATCCCTAAAGAAGCGCTCACCATATTGGTTTTTCAGATCGATAGAGATGGCATTAATGTAGTCACCTTTATAGCCGTTTACCGGAAAGTTCAAAGTGTAGTAGCTTTCAAGGTAACGCAGCCAAACGCTGGCAGCGAGTATGTTCATTTGTCTGCCGGCATCATTGACATAATATTCGCGGGTTACCTCAAAGCCTGCTGCTTCAAGTAGGTC
>JBFHPN010000237.1:0-4549 GCA_041592735.1 Oleiphilaceae bacterium
CAAACCTGAGTTCATAGTCGCTGGTAGTGAGCATGGAGCTGTCGCTAATATTTGCGCGCAAAACCTGGTCGCTGGGGGGCAAATTCTGGGAATTGGCGACCACACGATTCCTGGCTGTGACAGGATCGTTCACGTCGTTGAAAAAACGCCCCCCCAGATTGCTCTCCATATCCATACCCAAAGCATGCTGTTTATTCACCGTATCAGCCAAAACCACTGCTATTCGGCCCAGGCTGTTTATTGCGGAGTTTAACTCATGGTTTCTGAAATCCAGCAAACCACCAATTTTACCACCGGTAATTTCATCGCTGATTATTTTAGAAACCCCATTTACAACAAGCGCTATCTCTTTTTTCTGAGCATCGGTAGGGCTTTCAACTGCACTCATTTGTGCCGCTGAATTTCCCAATACCAAAGGCTGGCCATTACCAATAAAAATATTTAATTGCCCGGTATTATCCTGAGGGTAAGTCGATACGGTGACATATTCAGCTAACTTGCGCAGCGCTTCATCACGCTCATCCAGAAGATTGTTGGGCATATCCCCCTGCCCTGCACCAATCGCCACAGAAATGGACTGATTCAAACTTGCTAAACTTTTTGCCAGGCTGTTAATTTCAGAGACAGCCGCTTCCAACTCAAAATCAATCGTTTTCATTTGAGAATTCAAGCGTGTATCTAACGACTTAAAACGAGACACCAAGCCCTCGGTCTGTGTCAGCAGGAGTTGGCGTTGCGGTACCGAGGTTGGATCTTCAGCTCCACCCTGAAATGCCTGAAAAAATGATGACATTGCGGGTGTTAAACCCGTGGTAGTACTGGCCAATAAATTATCAACTGATTCAGCCTGATTAAGAAAAATCCTTTGTTCGTTGTATACCGTCGTATCTGAACGTAATTGGGAGGTGATAAAATCTTCGGCATTCCGGCGAATCGTTGACAGGCTGACCCCCTGCCCAATGAATCCTGCGCCATTCAATAACGAAGGGTTGTCGACAAATACTGCCTCCTGTCGACTGTAGCCGGGTGTATTGGTATTCGCGACATTATTGCCGGTCACCGATAAGGCAGTTTGATGGGCACGTAAGCCCGATAACCCTATTCCAATTAAGCCACTCATGCCTTAACCCTCCTGCCCTATGACACGTTTCGGTTCAGCGGTCACCGCATGGCTGCCTGAGTTCAATATCGTATGCTGGCGTTTATCCAGATCCGTTTTAGTATCCAGACCAGACATATACCGATCCATAATACGGTTAATCTTGTCTGCATAGGCAGGATCCGTTGCATAACCTGCCTGCTGTAATTCTTGAGCAAATACCTTAGGTTGATCTGCCACTGTTAATGCATGCTGGTAACGCGCATTGGATTGCAGAAAACGAGCATAATCCTGAAAACTTTCCTGATAACCGGAATAGGCACGAAAATTCGCTTTTTCTGTCATCGCCACACCACTTCGGTATTCTGTGGTGGTGATTCGGGCTGCTTCACCTTGCCAGCTGCTGTTCGCTTTAATACCAAACAGATTAAAGCTTGGGCTACCATCCTCTTTGACTATCGGATATTTTCCCCAGCCCGTTTCCAAAGCCGATTGAGCTAGCATCAAACGCGCATCTATACCGGTTTGCTGTTCAACTTCTTTAGCCAGTGGATAGAGCGAATTAATAAAGGCTTGCGGGCTGGCAAAACGCAACACCTTGGGCTCAGCCACGTGATTTTCGATGGCGACACTGTCTTGCTCTTTTGGCCGAGCCTGAATGATTTGATCGATAGACTCCACCGTCTCATCCAGTGCAACCGCCTTTTGAGGGCTCACGAATGGCAGACGCTTATAATGATCCAAACTGAATTTTTCATCCATCTGACCCTCGGCCAGAGGCATTCGTTGCCCCGCCAGAGGCAAACCTTCAGGCGGTAAATCCCGAGTCGGGACATTTAAGTCTTTAGACAGCTGACGCTTGATAACTTCCGCTAAACCAATGCCTTTACCTGTAGAGAGGCTGACTGCCAACTGGCTGTCGAACATTTGCTGATAAAATTCAGACTCTGAACTGTTCAGCATATTGCCTTCAGAAAACACTTTATTGGCATCTCGCATGCTTTTAATCATCATCGACACGAAGATAGACTCAAAGTGTTTTGCGGCCTGATCCAGCGCACCTGCTTTATCAGATTTAGATTGATATTTGATCGACTGCAAGGCATTCAAGTCGTTATAGTTGTCCAGCCGGTCATACTGCGCTGTATAACGATTATTAAGTGCTATTGGGTCTCTGACGCTGGATAACATGGTGTTATTCATAAATCACCTAGATCACAATCAAATCAGCTTTGAGAGCACCAGCCTGCTTCAGCGCCTCAAGGATAGCCATAATATCACCCGGTGCCGCCCCCACTTGATTCACTGCCTGCACTATCTGGCTCAAGGTAGCCGCTGGCCCAAACTGGAACATGCGACTCGGCTCATTATCTACCTCAATCTGGGAACGTGGTACCACGGTGGTTTGCCCTTGCCCGAAGGAATTTGGCTGGCTGACTTCAGGCGCTTCTGTAATTGTCACCATCAAACTGCCATGAGTGACTGCAGCAGGCAGCACTTTAACATTTTGACCAACCACAATGGTTCCGGTACGTGAATTGATAATCACCTTGGCTGGCGCTTCACCTGGTTCGATATTCATATTCTCCAGCATCGACAGAAAACTAACACGCTGGGAGGCATCACGCGGTGCCTTTACCGAAATAGACGCAGCATCACTGGCATACGCTGTGTCCGGGCCCAGCAAGTCATTGATTCGTTCTGCCACATTCATTGCGGTGGTGAAATCAGGCCGATGCAGATCAAAGGTTAAGACATCCCCCCGATGAAACGGGCTGGGAATGGAACGCTCTACGGTTGCGCCATTAGGAATGCGTCCAACGCTGGGTACATTCACCTTGATGGAGGAACCATCAGCCCCTTCTGCTCCAAAGCCCCCAACAATCAAGCTGCCCTGGGCAATGGCATAAATCTGGCCATCTGCGCCTTTTAAGGGGGCCATTAATAAGCTGCCACCACGAAGACTCTTTGAGTCACCCAGAGACGATACCGTAATATCAATCGTCTGGCCGGGTTTGGCAAAGGCAGGCAGATCCGCATGAATCGAAACTGCCGCAACATTTTTAGCTTTAGGGTCAACCCCGTTGGGAATGGTAATTCCGAATTTATTCATCAAGTTTCTGAAAGTTTGGCTGGTAAACGGCGTGTTATCACCGGTACCACTCAAACCGACCACCAAACCATACCCCACCAGCTGATTGGAGCGAACCCCTTGCACACTGGCCAAATCTTTAAGACGATCAGCATACACAAGCGGGGTCGAAAGCAAGGACACCAAGCAAACACAGATTAGCGTTTTCATATTCAACCTCACATGAACCACCAGTCACTATTGAAAAAGCGTGTCAGCCATCCCTGACGATTGACATCATCAAACTCACCGGTTCCGCCATAGGCTATGCGGGCATCCGCAACCTTAGAGGACAGAATCGTATTATCGGTACCGATATCCTGGGGACGAACCAATCCGGTGATCCGGATGTATTCATCACCCTGGTTTAATTTCAGCCATTTTTCGCCTTGAATGCGTAACACACCATTGGGTAAAACTTCCGATACCGTTACCGAGATACTGCCTCGCAAACTGTTTCGCTGGCCGCTGGAGGCTGCGCCATCGAAAGCTCTTTTCATGGATGGGTTAGTCAGCAAGCTCAGGCCATGCCCGTTAATTGTATTACCTAAAATAGTGGCCTCATTCATAGTAACTTCGTCATCCTTGTCATAGGTTGTCTCTGCCGTTTTTGATGCCTGGGTATTTTCCTCCAGCACGATGGTGAGAATGTCTCCGACATTAATCGCCACCTGGTCACCATAAAAGCTGAAATTACGCGCTGGCTGGAAAATACTTCCGGTCACTTGTTCGCCCATCTGCATAGTAGAAGGCGAAACAGGTGCATAAGCCGGATCATTCGGCATTGGACGTTCCCGCGTCATTGCACTGCAGGCACCCAGTACCAGACACAATAGCGCTACACCAAGTTGTCTTGACACCTGCCCGGCCTTAAGAAATGCGTTACTATGAAACCTATACATGTTCACCACCTGTTCGTTTTCGACTTAGCTGATTACCACTGAATTACCTGGTGCGTTCTCACTGACAGCAAAGTGCTTTACAGATTCTGCCCGATGTATTGCAGCATTTGATCCGCTGTCGACACCACTTTAGAATTCATTTCATAGGCCCGCTGAACGGTAATCATGTCGACCAGTTCTTTAACCGTATCAACATTGGATTGTTCAAGCATACCTTGTTTCAGCTCACCATATCCGCCTACGCCAGGCGTGCCACCCTGAGGATTACCACTGGCTTGTGTTTCCCTGTACAAGTTATTACCCACTGATTTCAAGCCCTGGGGATTGATAAAATCGACAGTAGTAATCTGGCCGATTTGCTGCACACCGGTATCATCGCGCAAGGAAGCGGTGACGATACCATCTTCACCAATGGTG
>JBFHPN010000238.1:0-4529 GCA_041592735.1 Oleiphilaceae bacterium
GCTTTTCCTATTACTTTAAAGTGTAGTAAGGTGATAAATGAACTGGATTGCAAAGGAGTTATGATGCAACGATTTAACTTGCCTGATACCCAGAAAACGCGCGAAGGTCAGGAACGCCGCGCCGGATTCGAATTTGAAGTAGGTAATGTTTCCATTGAACAAGTCGCCGAGGCATTACATAGCGAACTCGGCGGAACCCTTCTAAAAACCAGCCCTTACGAGTTCCACATTAAAAACCTGAGCATGGGCGATTTAAAAATAGAACGCGATGCACACCTGCTGACATCCTTAAAATACCGGGATTGGCTTCAAGAACTGGGGGTAGATTTTTCCCCTGGATCCGATGCGGAAAAACTTGAGCAGGAAGTCGACAAACTAAGCCGCTGGTTGATCCCCTGTGAAATTGTTACCTCCCCCATTCCGTTTTCTAAATTTGAGCAGTTAGATCAACTCGTCAGGGTGCTGAATAATATCGGTGCCGAAGGAACCCAGCAATCCTTGCGCTATGCATTTGGCTTGCATATTAATCCCGAAGCACCGCATATGGACGTTGACACCCTACTCGCATATGTTCAATCGTTTCTGCTACTCGCCGACTGGATTATTGACACCTCCGGCACTGATTTTTCAAGGCGTTTTTTTACAAAATATATTGATCCGTTCCCCGCAGAGTATGCAGAAAAGATACTCAATTTAAGTTATCGGCCAGCGATGTCACAATTCATGGAAGATTATTTAAGCTTAAACCCTACCCGAAACAGGCCGCTTGACATGCTGCCGATTTTTTATGAAATCAATAAAGACAAACTCATGCAGGCTTTACCAGAAGAAGAGCATGATCTGATCAAAGGGCGGCCGGCTTTTCATTATCGCCTGCCTGATTGTCGCATCGGTGAAGTCGACTGGAGTGCAGCGACAGAGTGGAACCGGTGGGTGATGGTTGAACTGCTTGCCGAAAATCAGGCCTTACGAGAACAGTTAATCACTGACTGGAACTATCATCAGGAAAGCTTTGCAATTCGACATAAATCCAAATGGATAAAAACCCTTAATACGCTTTTACCAAAATAAAGACTGGCAGACGGATGCCGGACATAAACGATCAACAAACACGCCAAAAGGGAGGCAAGCAAGGTGACAAAGAAACCACTGGTCGGGGTGACTGGGCCTGATAAGGGGGGATTCACCGCATGGATGATGACCCGCCTGGCTATTATCAGAGCGGGCGGCAAAGCAATCAGAATTACACCGGCCAGATCGATTGATGCTAAACAGCTGGATGCCTTGGTTATTGGCGGTGGTACCGATGTTGAGCCTGTTCATTACGGCCAGGAACCTCATCCGCAAGATAATATGAAGACCTTTAAACTGCGTGACTGGCTGGTCTCTGCATTACTCAATATAGTGCGCCTGATAACCCGACAAAAACGCATGGAGGGATATGATACCAAACGGGATGTTATGGAAAAAAATCTTATCGAATATGCGCTTGAACACCAGCTTCCTGTGTTAGGCATTTGTCGTGGGGCGCAGCTACTCAACATTGTCACCGGAGGCAGTTTGTATCAGAAAATTACTGAATTTTATTCTGAGGAGCCCCATGTTCGCAGCCTCTTACCCCGCAAAAAAATTGTATTGGAAAAGAATAGTAAACTCGCTGCGTTCATTCAGGATGGCACACGCTTCGTGAATGCCTTGCACGATCAGGCAATACATGAGTTAGGCACCGGTATGGTGGTCACCGCCAGAGATATGGCCGGTGTTGTCCAGGCAATCGAACATCAACAGCTTGCCTTTGTCATTGGTGTACAATGGCACCCTGAATACTTACCTCAAATTGACTCGCAACAACGAATTTTTGCAGCGCTGGTCCAGTGTGGTGAGCAACATCGAAAGCGCCAGGCAGGACACTCAAATGCCTGAAATATGGGATGCGTATATCTGGCTGTTTTTTATTGCCTTTTTGGCTGCCACATTTATCCCGGCTTATTCTGAAATACTGCTCGCTTCGATGGCAGCCAGCGGCCATGATCCCGCCTTGCTACTTTTATTTGCCGCTTCCGGCAATACCTTGGGATCTGCAGTGAACTGGGCAATAGGTCGTTACTTATTGCACTTCGAAGATCGTCGCTGGTTTCCTTTCAAAAAAAATAAACTCAGTGTGGCGCAGCGTTGGTTTCAAAAATACGGGGTTTGGTCTCTGCTGATGGCCTGGGCACCTATTGGCGGCGATGCCCTCACATTTATCGCAGGTATTATGAAAGTACCCTTCCCTATCTTTTTTATTTTGACAGGTATCGGCAAAACACTACGGTACCTAGTGGTGCTTGGTGTAACGGATCAATTATTCATGTGATAAAAGCAGGTTTTACGAACCTGTGCCTATGTTTAAAACTTAGCTAAACTCAACAATTAACCCATACTCGGCACTTAAACAACACTTAAACAAGACACCCTATGACGACACGTCGACACTTATCCTTCCAGCATTGGCTTCTGCTGATAACGCTCTACTTCTTGCAGGGCTTTCCATCCGGGTTACTGGTTCACGCCATGCCAGCACTATTGCGCTCTTCAGGCGTCGCACTGGAGTGGATAGGATTTCTGAAACTATTGGCCTTGCCGTGGGTACTGCGTTTTATCTGGGCGCCTTTTGTCGACCGTTTCTACATTCAAAAATGGGGAGCTCATCGCAGCTGGATTATCGCGATGCAGATTCTTGTCATAGCGTCTGTGCTTGCACTAATGCTGGCGGATATGAGCCGTTTAAGTCAGTCTGACCTGTTCATCATTATGGGAATCATCTTCCTGATTAATCTATTTTGTGCCACACAGGATATTGCGACCGACGCGCTGGCTGTCAAAATGCTTCCGACGCACTTGCGTGGACTAGGTAATAGCGTTCAGGTATCAGCCTATAAGATCGGCTTATTATTTGGTGGCAATGCCATTCTCTGGGGGATGGACTGGATTGGTTGGCAAACCAGCATATTGTTGATGGCGATGACCATTGCGATATGCCTGATTCCAACCTTTCGCTTTAATGAAAACCAGGCATTTCCACAAAAGGATGCTCTTAAATCATCGGACTCAAGACAGCCTGTTTCACTTAAGTGGTTTTGGCAGCAATTCCTTTCGTTTGCAAACCGCCCCGGCATCGGCTTCTGGTTATTTACACTGGCGATCTACAAAATAGGAGATTCCCTCGGTTCTGCCATGATTAAACCGATGCTGGTAGACATGGGGGTGACCTTATCTGCGATTGCCAGTTTAAGCCTGATTGGCAGCCTTGCCGGTATTCTGGCAGCCACCCTGGGCGGGGTGATTTACTATCGTTATGGCCCACGTACCTGCCTGATCGCGTTTGGCCTGCTTCAAGGCCTGGGGCTGGGCGCTTACGCCCTGGTGCAAACGGATGCTTCTTTCTGGATGCTGGCGTCGCTTGCCGTATTTGAACAAAGTGCCGATGGCATGGCCACGGTTGCCCTTTTCGCGATGATGATGGAGCATTGTCGTGACGGTCATGAAGGTACTGACTATTCCCTGCAGGCCTGCATCCAGGTCAGCGTTGCGGGTGTTGGTGGTGTCATGGCGGGCGTCGTGGCTGCTCAGCTTGGTTACACTGTGTTATTTTCTTCAGCCATGATCATCACATGGTTATGCTTGCTTCCGGTTTTCTGGCTATTCAAAAAAGATCGCTATGCGGATCAAGCCGAACAGCAATTCCAGCCATAAAAAGCTTTATCATTACGTCTAATTTGCTGGTTAACCTTGGCTCATTTCGAAAAAAAAGAGCAGGATGTCTGAACACCCTGCTCTCCGTAAAACGCTTATGAAATAAGCTTATTATTTAACCAGCGCCTGCTTAAGCAGTTCCAGTTTTTTGGGACCTAAGCCTTTAACCTGCTTAAGGGTTTTTAAATCCGCAAATGGCTGCCCGGCAACAAGATGCTCTGACAACGGTTTTGGAATACCTTTAATGGCGGACAATTCCGACTGGGTCGCTCGATTTAGTCTGGCGAGAAAACCCGCATCCTGATTCTTTATAGCCTTAGTTTTCATAGCGGGCTTTTTGGCGTTGATAGCCTTGCTCTTTGGGGTTAGCGCCGGCGTAGTTTCTGTCACAACAGGATGCAACACTTGTTGTTCTGCCGCATGTTCAGGGGCTGTTTTTTTCAGCTCTGCACTCGGTGTCTCCACTTTTGGAGAGGCCTCAAACGCCAGATGCAAGACCTTGGCTTTTTTGCTTTCTAGTTTACTTTCTAAATTATGAAGCGTTGCCGGAGCTTGATAGTAGGTATGTGCAAAATTGACATAATCACGGGTCACATAAGCCTGACCATCCCACTCTCTCAGCATCAATACCAGATTCCATGTTCCTTCAGGAGGCGCACGGAAAATCAAGTCATAATGGCCATTAAAAATGCTGTGCTGGCTGTTGATTTCACCGATTGTGGTCGCCGCCAGACAAGAGCCATTAAAGCCACCTCCCTGATAAGAACCTGGCAATGCCCAGAGCTCAATCGCTA
>JBFHPN010000239.1:0-4521 GCA_041592735.1 Oleiphilaceae bacterium
CCTATCGTTCTGCGCATTAAAGATATGAGCCATCGCGTTTCGACTCTTAGGGGGTATCTTTGACTTTGATGTCAAAAAAGAACGCTTGATTGAAGTTGAACGTGAACTGGAACTGCCTGAAGTCTGGAATAAGCCAGAGAACGCACAGGCGCTGGGGCGTGAACGCGCCAGCCTTGAATTGGTGGTCAATACCATTGAGACGCTTGAAACCGGCCTGGCAGATGCGAAAGAGTTACTTGATCTGGCAGTTGAAGAGCAGGATCAATCCACGCTCGATGATGTCATTATCGAGTTGAACAGCTTGAATACAGATCTAGAAGAACTTGAATTCAGACGCATGTTTTCAGGTGAGATGGATCCGAATAATGCGTATCTGGATATTCAGTCGGGTTCGGGTGGTACAGAAGCCCAGGATTGGGCAAATATACTGTTAAGAATGTATTTGCGCTGGGGTGAGAAGAAAGGCTTTAAAACAGAAATTATTGAATTATCCGATGGTGAAGTTGCAGGTATCAAGAGTGCGACCATCCAATTTACCGGTGACTATGCATTTGGCTGGTTGAGGACAGAAACCGGGGTACACCGCCTGGTGCGTAAATCGCCGTTTGATTCCGGAAACCGTCGTCATACGTCTTTTGCGTCTGTATTTGTCTCACCTGAAATAGATGATAACGTGGAAATAGACATCAATCCGGCGGATTTACGCGTGGATACCTATCGTTCCAGTGGTGCGGGTGGCCAGCACGTTAACACGACAGACTCTGCGATTCGTATTACGCATGTTCCCTCGGGTATTGTTGTTCAGTGTCAGAACCAGCGATCCCAGCATCAAAACCGTGACAAGGCGATGCAGCAGTTGCGTGCCAAATTATATGAGCTGGAAATGATGAAACGCAGCGAAGCAGCACAGGCGATGGAGGACAGCAAGTCCGATATTGGCTGGGGAAGCCAGATTCGTTCCTACGTGTTGGATGCATCAAGAATCAAAGATTTACGGACCAATGTCGAAACAAGTAATTGTAATAGTGTACTTGATGGCGATTTAGACTTTTTTATCGAAGCCAGCCTGAAAAAAGGGTTATAAATTTATCAACGGGAAGTTTTTTACCTATGTCGAATGAAGTGTCGAATGCAAGCAAACAATCGAATGCACAGCCATCCGGAGCGGATGAGAATAAGTTGATTGCCGAGCGTCGCAATAAACTCAAAGAGCTCAGAGCTGCCTGCAAAGCGAACGGGCATCGCAATGATTTTGAGCGTCGGCACATGGCCGCCGAACTCAATGCCCGATTTGGTGAGTTCACCAAACCTGAACTTGAAGAACAAAATAACCAGGTCTCTGTTGCCGGCCGTATTATGTTTCAGCGTGGCCCTTTTGCGAAAATACATGATGCCTCTGGTGGGATTCAGGTCTATGTACCGAAGGAGATTCAAAAAGAAATTTCCTATAACGCCAAGTTTGACCTAGGGGATATTATCGGAGCAAAGGGAACATTGCATAAGTCCGGCAAGGGCGAACTGTTCGTCAATATTGATCGAGCTGAAGATCTGGTGATGTTAACCAAGGCCTTAAGACCGCTGCCAGATAAATTCCATGGTTTGGCGGATCAGGAAATCAAATACCGCCAGCGCTATGTTGACCTGATCATCAACCAGCAGACTCGTGACCTGTTCTTAATCCGCTCAAAAATTATAGAAGGTATTCGCCAGTATTTAAGCGAACGCAATTTTATGGAAGTGGAAACACCGATGCTGCAAACCATTCCCGGCGGTGCCACAGCCAAACCCTTTCAGACACATCATAATGCGCTGGATATAGGCATGTATCTGAGAATTGCCCCCGAACTTTACTTGAAGCGGCTATTAGTTGGCGGTTTTGAGCGAGTGTTCGAAATTAACCGAAACTTCCGAAATGAAGGGCTTTCGACACGTCATAATCCAGAATTTACCATGATTGAATTTTACCAGGCCTATGCCACCTATCATGATTTGATGGATACCACTGAAGATATGTTGCGCACCCTGGCAAAAAATATTTTGGGTACTACGGATATTAAATCTACTCAGAAAAATTCAGATGGCGAAGTCATTAAAGAAACCGTCTACGATTTTGCCAAACCCTTTGATCGCCTTACCATGGCCGAAGCGGTGCTTAAATATAATCCGGGTTTTGATGCTGCTGTTATTAATAACGCCGAAGCACATGTGGAGAAACTCATTGAGTATGCCCGCTCTGTAGGTATTAAAGAAGAGGCTAAACAACGAGGTTGGGGCGCAGGTAAGTGGTTATGTGAAATTTTTGAAGCGACCGCTGAAGAAAAGCTGCATCAGCCTACCTTTATTACGGCTTATCCCTGGGAAGTATCACCCTTGGCGCGACGTAATGACGAGAATCCGTTCATTACCGATCGTTTTGAGTTTTTTGTCGGTGGTCGTGAGCTGGCCAATGGTTTCTCTGAATTAAATGATGCCGAAGATCAGGCTGCACGTTTCCGTAAGCAGGTAGAAGAAAAAGATGCCGGTGACGATGAAGCCATGCATTACGATGCAGATTATATCCGAGCCCTTGAGTATGGTATGCCGCCAGCCGCAGGTGAGGGGATTGGTATCGATCGATTGGTAATGTTGTTTACTGACAGCCCTACCATCAAGGATGTTATTCTGTTTCCGCACATGAAACCTTTGAATTAAATTCTTAGGTCTCGGGTATAAGAGGTCTGATTTCAATGCTCACTCAAGCAGAGCAAACACCCTCCAATCAATCCAAGCCAGGTGCCTTGCAAGGCACCTGGGCTCGCTTATTAGCCGATCAGTTTAATCAGCCTTACATGCAAGCTCTGCGTGCTTTTCTGAATAATGAAAAGCAACAGGGCAAGGTTTTATTCCCCGCCGGTAGTGATATTTTCAATGCCTTGAATCACACAGACTTTGAACGTGTGAAAGTCGTAATTATCGGTCAGGACCCTTACCATGGGCCGAATCAGGCGCATGGATTCTGCTTTTCAGTAAAGCCTGGGGTCGATATCCCGCCTTCTCTCAGAAATATATATCAGGAATTGAACCAGGATATCGGCATGGCGATTCCCTCGCATGGCAATCTGACATCCTGGGCTGATCAAGGTGTGCTGCTTTTAAATGCTGTGTTAACGGTAGAGGCCTCAAAAGCGGGTTCGCATCAGGGCAAAGGCTGGGAATTGTTTACCGATAAGGTGATTGCCTTATTGAATGAACAGGCTGAGCAGGTTGTGTTTATGTTGTGGGGTAGCTATGCACAAAAAAAGGGCCGGTTGATAGATCGCTCGCGGCATTGTGTGCTGGATGGCCCTCATCCTTCTCCCTTATCGGCCTATCGTGGTTTTTTTGGCTGTCGTCATTTCTCCAGGGCGAATCAGTATCTTCGTGAAACCGGGCAGTCCGAGATTGATTGGGCATCACTGTTAGCGCAGTAACTCGCTTGATTCATTGCGCGCAGGTGTAGTTTGTATTGTTTACAACGTGTATTTTGTTTTATCTATTCAAATTATATTCGTAAACAAACGGGCGTGTTCGCATATCCAGCCTGTGTCTCGGGCCAGGGCAGTTGAAATCACCAGAGGTATAAGCGGCATCGCCTGCATATAGAGAGACTTTACCTGATACGGTTTCAAATGTTTTTGGCTCAAATATCTCGGGCTGGGAAAACGGCATGTCTTTAAGTTTTTGAATTGAGCTTATGTCGCTCAGTGTGCAAAGTGTGACAAAGGTTGCGGGTGCCAATTCAATTTCTTCACGCCCCTGTGCTGCGATGGCATCACGTGGTGTTATCCAGCGGAAGTCTTGAATTTCACTATTATCAATGATGACATCCTGATAGTTGCCGGCAGCCAAGAAAAACCACGTGGCAAAACGTTTCGCATAGTCTGCCGGGCTGGTCCAGTGGGAAATATGAATAAGTTCATTGGAATTTAAATGAATTCCGGCTTCTTCGATAACTTCGCGACAGGCGGCTTGCCTCATGCGTTCAGGTAGAGGCAAATCCGGCGCATCTTGAGGGTCTAATTTTCCTCCGGGAAATACCCAGGCGCCACCGTAAACGCTTATGGCTGCAGCGCGTTTTACCAAGAGTATTTCAAGGCTTGATTTACCATCTCGCGCAATGACAACAGTGGCTGAATGAGTCACTGAATCCGTTCTGAGTGTACTCATGTTTACGGTTTAACCTTTCATAGTGGTAACGGTTATTTCAAGAGCGCCATGGCCGCTTCCATTTGAGCACTTAAATCCTCATCTTCATTGGGGTCTGCATTCGGGTCAATGCCGAGTCGTGAAAAGGCGGAGATGTGATTCCAGTCGAGCGAGGCGAAGTCATGATCTGTGCCAGCATATCTTTGCAGTAGCGCGACCATCACCAGATCTGAGTAATCTGCTTTTGGCACTACGCGGGTAAAATTGATGCATTCTTTTGGCACCGGCCGAAGCTCCGAGGGAAAGTCCCATTTTAGGAGTATTTGCGTCCCAATAATCGGTTGCAGTTCATCAACG
>JBFHPN010000240.1:0-4520 GCA_041592735.1 Oleiphilaceae bacterium
AACGCTTTTGAGGAGCATGCCTATGCTTAAACGTTTCTTTCCTTTGCCGGTTCACAGTGGCTTTTTATGGGCGGTATGGATCTTACTGAATGACTTTTCCGCAGGGCACGCCTTGCTGGGTTTATTTCTCGCAATTACCATCCCCTGGCTGACAGCCCCGATGATTGACCCGCATCCCGCGATTCGTAAACCCGGGATCGCTATTCGCTACATTCTGGTGGTGCTGTGGGACATTATTGTCTCGAATTTTGTGGTCGCCAAACAGGTATTAATGCCAAACAAGCACCTGAAGCCCGGTTTAATCGCATTGCCACTGGATCTTCATGAACCGTTTCCTTTAGCGGTGCTAGCAAGCACTATTTCACTTACGCCGGGGACGGTCAGTATTGATTTTTCAGATGATATGCAATGGTTATACGTGCACGTACTCAACATCGATGATGAACAGGCAATCATCAGCCAAATAAAGCAGCGCTACGAAAAACCCCTGCAGGAGATGTTTGCATGCTGAACTCCATCTTAATATTTTTATCCGCCGTTCTGGGTATTGCCCTGATTCTAAATGGCTGGCGCTTATTAATTGGGCCTTCCACTGCCGACAGGATCCTCGCCCTGGACACCATGTACATCAACAGTATCGCGCTGATTGTATTAATGGGTTTATATTTTGAAAGCACGCTTTATTTTGAGGCGGCGCTACTGATCGCCATGTTAGGTTTTGTGAGCACCGCAGCTCTAGCCAAATACCTTTTACGTGGCGACATTATCGAATAATCGGGAAACTATTATGATTGAATTAGTTGAATGGATTGCTTCGGCATTATTGTTATTGGGCGGTGCTTTTATCTTGGTCGGAGCGATCGGTATCGTCAAATTACCCGATTTCTATACACGCTTGCATGCACCCACCAAAGCAACCACGCTTGGTATCGGCTCGATTCTGATTGCCTCAATGATGCTGCACGCCGTGAAAGGAGGCAGCGTAAATATCCAGGAATTAGTCATTAGCCTTTTCTTGTTCCTGACGGCACCGGTTTCCGCTTACATGATTGCCAAGGCTGCTATTCATCGGGATGTTCCTCTGCTTCCAGGCAGCCGGAATGCGCACTTGAACTCCACGATTGAACGCCAAGAGACCGGCATGAAAAAAGCTAGCGAGGCGGATCAACACGTTCACTAGTTGAGGTATTCACCCGGAACCATCCCGCTATCGAGAAACGATCTCTGGTGGCGGGTAACACCTCGTGCGGAAACTCCTCACTCAAAAATACCGCTACAGTGCCAAAGCTTGGCGTGACTCTAATGCCGTTCTCATCCTGATCATTCAAATATAAAACCAGCTCCCCCCCTTCATCAGGTTGCCAGGCATGATTCAAATATACCACCAAAGATAGCACACGATTGGCCTGGCCTTTAAAGGCATCATAATGGCGCTTATAGAAATCACCGGGAGAATAATGCGCAAAATGGCTTTCGAAGGAAAACAGGCCCAAAAACAAACGCCGATTGAGATAACGCTGAAGCTGACCGGCCCAGTCTAACCAGTCGCTTCCCGCAGATGATTCACCATTAATCCAGCATATTTCATCGGTACGCACAAAAGTATTAAGGCTATGAGACTGGTCACGACCGATCCCCGCCTCTTCAAACTTATACTGTGGCATCGCATGCAGATGCTGCTTTAATGCTGTGCTTAAATCAAGCGGCAAGGCGCAGGGATTAATGCTGTAGCCTTTGGAGAGAATATCCTGAGCAATTGCCTCAAATAACTCCGTATAATCAGTTACGCCTGTCTGCTCAGACAGTTGAATTAATGCCGTCACCTGCACCTCTCACAAAGATTTAAACAGCCAACGCTGATAAGAAAAAGTGCGCCATTGTACATTTTCCACTCAAAAAGCAAAGCAGAATCTATCGCAACACAACAGGCAATGTTTTTCACCGGATTGAGAAGCGCGAATACTGCTTGCAGCAGTGCTAACCAGTGGTATAGTTATCTAAAAAATAACCGCGCAAGCTATCTTTGCCGACTCTCCTCAACCTAGATGGAACTCCGGATATCCATGCAAACACTCACCCTTTGGTTTAATGAACTTTTCGTTTCATTTAAGCAAGCTGAATTCTGGTGGCAACTAATTGCGTTGTTGTCGGCCGTCATTATCGCCTCATTAATCAATAAAAAATTACAGAAGACCATAGCGCATCAACGAGAACTGCATGCCGGGCTTCGTCATATTGCAATCAACAGCGTGCAACGCCTGCTATGGCCCTTAAGTGCCTTTTTTGTGCTTCTGCCTGCCAAGGCGCTTTTTGAGGCTTATGCGCTTCCGGTTCAATTATTGGATATATTTATACCTGTCTGGCTCGCGCTCGCCTGTATTCGTCTGTCTGTTTATATTCTGCGTAAAACCTTCAGCGCCAGCCCACTGCTCAAATCTTCGGAAAACCTGTTCTCAGGCATCATCTGGTTCGTGGTGTTATTACACCTGTTTGACTGGTTGCCAGCAGTTCTGCAATTACTCGATTCCTGGGGAATATCATTGGGCGAAACACGCATTTCGGTGCTTTCTGTCCTTAAACTATCGGGCATCATTCTCATCGCATTTACTGTTGCCATCTGGCTTTCTGAATTAATCACCCGACGCGTCAGACATTCTGCGCATATTAGCCCGAGCATGAAAGTCGGCTTTTCCAAGTTCAGTAAATTTATGCTGATCACTATCGCGTTTCTGGTGGCACTCAATACGGTAGGGATCGATCTAAGCTCATTGGCCGTTTTTGGAGGGGCACTGGGTGTCGGCTTGGGCTTCGGTTTACAGCGGATTGCATCCAACTTCATTAGTGGTTTTATTCTGGTTCTTGACCGCTCGATCAAACCCGGGGATATCATTACGGTAGGCGAAAATTTCGGATGGGTAGAACAACTTAATGCGCGTTATCTGGTAGTCAGAAATCGCGAGGGGGTGGAAACCCTGATTCCCAACGAAAACATGATTACCTCTGAAGTGATTAACTGGAGTTACAGTGACAAGAATGTCCGAGTGCTGATCAAAGTGCAGATCAGTTATGATAACGACCCGGAACAAGCCATGGCGTTAATGCTGGGTTGTGCATATGCTTCGTCAAGAGTACTCAACGATCCCCCACCTCTGGTGCGCTTAATGGAATTCGCAGACAGTGGCGTAGAATTACATTTACTGGTCTGGATTGCCGATATGGAGAACGGGACAGGCTCTGTTAAATCGGACATTAATCTGGCCATTTGGCGCGCCTTTAAGGAACACCATATAACGATTCCTTATCCGCAACGCGATTTACACATCAAATCCGGTTTTCTACCCCAACAAAACTGAACCCGACACATCTACTCTGCGTGACTCAGTCGAAAAAAAAAGCATAAGCTCTGCAAAACAGCGCTTATGCCCTTTTTCAGGATAAAAACGAATCAAACAGGGATATTCAATAACTCATTCGCGTATTTTTTTGCCGCCTGGTAAACATCTGCATCGTTCGTCAGTTGTTTGAGATCTGTCGTGACAAATATTTCTTTGAGTTTCTGCTGAACATCGTCTTGCTCAAACATCTCAGGAATCATTTTTTCGAGACAGCGCAGCATGACTTCCGGGGAAACGGATGCACCCGGCGAAGCGCCCAGAAGCGTGCCATAACTCAAGTCTTCAGAAACCACGATTTCGGTACCCATTTGTAAATCGCCATCTTTGATAATCTGCACCCGTTGCCCAGCCTGAACGATTTTCCAATCAAACTTTTGACGTATGCCCGGCGCAAAATTCTCAAGCTCCTGAAACATACTCTCTTTCCCCTTGAATGTTTCGGAAACGAGATATTTCACCAGCGGAAAATGTTCAAACGCGACGTTCAGCAAGTTAGGGATATCATGAAAACGCATCGAACGGACATATTCGACGAAGCCTCTGCCCTTTTCCAGAATCGGCATAAAGGTTGCGAACGGCCCGAACAATAAATAATGGCGACCATTAGCAGCGCGTAAATCTAAGTGGGGTACGGACATAGGAGGCGCACCCACTTTGGCTTTACCGTAGGTTTTTGCATTGTAATAGCTGGCATCTTCTTCGCTGATCTCAGCCACCAGGAAGCGCCCGCCAACCGGAAACCCGGCAAATCGGGTATGACAAGGCAAGTGGCTTTTCTTGAGCAAGGGGAAGGCGCCGCCTCCGGCACCAACAAACAATTTGTCAGCTTTATACTGCACAGCGTTCCCATCTTTGAGCGCTTCTACCAGCCAGGTCCCTGTAGGGCTTTTGTGGACGCGCTTTACATGGGTATTCAAATCGAGCTTTACACCTTGATGCGACAGATAACGGGCCATTTCCTCTGTAACAGATTGATAATTCACATCTGTACCACCCTCTATTTTAGTCGCTGCCATTCGCTCGGTTTTAGGACGGTTTTCCATAGTGTAGGGAATCCAGCTGAGGATTTCATCATAGGACTCGGAAAACGCCATATTCTTAAAGAAATGATGCTTAGACATTTCC
>JBFHPN010000241.1:0-4498 GCA_041592735.1 Oleiphilaceae bacterium
GCCCTATTTGCCAGTTGAGAAGGGGGCGTTGGCGATGTCGATGTTGAAAACCGTGTGCAAATCAGTGGATGAAAAAGGCATTTTGAATCCGGGTACGCTGTTTCTGGATGAATAAAAACAATAACGCCACCCTGTCGCTCCGCTCGTCAGGGGAAGGGGCGATGAGGTGCAAGCCTTTTGCAGATGAAGCAATGAGCATGCACGTTTTAGCTTAGATGAGACATGATGATGAACAAACCAAGCACCCGATCACAACAACTGGCACAGCTTAACACTCAGGAAGCCTGGGATATTGTGGTGGTGGGTGGCGGTATTACCGGTGCCGGGATCTTTCGCGAAGCGGCTCATGCAGGTTTAAAGGTGCTTCTGTTGGAGCAGCAAGACTTTGCCTGGGGAACATCCTCGCGTTCCTCCAAAATGGTGCATGGAGGCTTGCGCTATTTGGGGAGTGGACATTTTTCATTAGCCAGGGATTCAGTGCGTGAAAGACAGAACCTTATGCGCGAGTTGCCGGGGCTGGTAGAACCTCTTCCCTTTATGATGGGGCATTATCAAGGCCAGTTTCCGGGGCCGGGTATCTTTAATATTTTATTATGGCTCTATGACCGTCTGGCCGGGCAGCGATACCGGCATTTTTATAAACGAGGTATTCGAGACTTTCTGGTGCCCGGTATAAATCCTGAAAAACTCTCGGGGACAAGCCTCTTTGCGGATGCCGTGACGGATGATGCCCGTTTGGTGCTGCGTGTACTGCAGGCCGGGCAAGCAGATCGTGGCCTTGCGCTTAACTATGTTAAAGCCTTGTCGTGTGTGAAGGATCAAGGGCGAGTATCCGGGCTCTTGTTGAAAGATCTGCATAGTGGCCAGGATTATTCGGTGTCTGCCAAGGTGGTTATCAATGCCACAGGTGTGTGGACCGATGAATTACGCAGCAATCTCGGTGCAAAAAAGGCGATTCGTCCTTTGCGGGGGAGTCATTTGGTTTTGCCTTTCTGGCGCTTACCTGTCGCATTTTCAGTGAGTTTTTTCCATCCCGATGATCAGCGCCCGGTGTTTGTTTTTCCTTGGGAGGGCACGACTATCGTGGGGACAACGGATCTGGATCATCGCCAAGATGGTTCCGAAGAAGCCACTATCAGTGAGGAAGAAGTGCGCTATTTGCTGGCGGCGGTGAATACCCAATTTCCTCAGGCGGATATTCAAAAAAAGGATATTCGTGCGAGTTGGTCGGGCGTTAGACCGGTTGTCAGTAAATCGATGTCTGTGAATCAGAATAATGGTGAAAGTAAACCCTCAGATGAAAAACGCGAGCATGCCATTTGGGATGATTCAGGCATGATCAGTGTGGCGGGTGGCAAGTTAACGACTTACCGATTGATTGCCATGGATGTGTTGCGAAAAGCTGCCCCTTATTTAGGTTTTCAGCCGGAGAGTTTTCGGCAGACCAGTCATTTTGCCGATGTCGATGATGCCTGTTATGCACTGAAAGCATTTATCAGTGATGCCCAATATAAACGCCTGGTCGGGCGATATGGCGAAGCTGTATCACATTTATCTGCGTGGATTGAACGAGACCCCAGCCTGGCCGAGAAGATTGCCTCAACGGACACTCTATGGGTGGAACTGCTGTGGGCTTGTGAAAATGAAGCCGTGGTTCATCTGGATGATTTGCTATTACGTCGAACGCGTTTGGGTATTTTGCTCGAAAATGGTGCAGAAGAAATTTTGCCTGCGATAAAGCAAAGATGTGGCAAGCTCCTGGCCTGGGATACGTCTCGCTGGAATGAGGAGCTAGTGCGCTATCGAGCGATTATTCGCCGTTATTATTCGCTGCCGGAGTGACGTTGATGACTTCTCAATATATTTTCACCATTGATAACGGTACCCAAAGCGTTCGTGCTCTGTTATTCGATTTGCAAGGTAATCTGGTCGGAAAGGGCAAGCAAGAGCTGGAGCCTTATTTTTCGCCCGAGCCGGGCTGGGCTGAGCAGCACCCGGATTACTATTGGGATGCCTTGAAAAAAGCCTGCGATAAGTTGTGGAACTCGGTAAATATAGATCGCAGCCAGATTATTGCTGCCACAGTCACTACTCAGCGTGGCACGGTGGTTAATGTGGATGCCAGCGGTGAACCCTTGCGCCCGGCCATTATCTGGTTGGACCAACGCAGAGCCAGCATAGAAGGTGAGTTGCCAGTTTTTTGGAAATGGCTTTTTAAGCTGGCGGGTGTCGACGATATGGTGACGCGTTTTCGGGAAAAATCCCAGGCGGCATGGATCGCACAAAACCAACCCGAGATCTGGGCTCAAACCCATAAATTTTTATTGCTGTCTGGTTATCTCACCTTCAAGCTGACGGGAGAGTTTAAGGATTCTATCGCCAGCCAGGTAGGTTACATACCCTTCGACTACAAAAAGCGGCGCTGGGCTTCTGAAGCGGATTGGCGTTACCATGCCGTGCCCGGTTTGGATCGCAGTAAACTGCCGGAGCTGGTTGAGCCCGGTGAAGTGCTCGGCTATCTTACTGAACAGTCTGCCGCGCATATCGGTTTACCGGATGGCTTGCCGTTGATCGCATCGGCCTCCGATAAAGCCTGTGAAATCCTCGGTTCGGGCGGTAAGTCTGCCGATATTGCCTGCATGAGTTACGGGACAACGGCGACGATAAATACCACTCATCATAAGTACATAGAACCGATTAAATTTCTTCCGGCTTATTCTGCGGCGATTCCAAAGTTATATACCTCAGAGATTATGATTTATCGCGGATTTTGGATGGTCTCCTGGTTTAAAAAAGAATTTGGCTTACGCGAACAGCATATTGCCAAGGAGCGAGGGATAGAAGCTGAACAGTTGTTTGATGAGCTGGTCAATAAAGTACCCGCAGGCTCCATGGGCTTAATGCTACAACCTTATTGGTCTCCGGGGGTGCGTGATCCCGGGCCGGAAGCGAAGGGCAGTATTATTGGTTTTGGTGATGTGCATACCCGGGCGCATATTTATCGGGCTATTCTGGAAGGTTTAGCATATGGCTTGAAGGAAGGGCTTATGCGTTTGGAAAAGCGCAATGGAGTGAAAGTAACAACCTTGCGGGTCTCTGGTGGCGGCTCGCAAAGTGATGCTGCCATGCAGTTAACTGCCGACATTTTCGGCATGCCTGCTGAACGTCCTCATACTTTTGAAACCTCAGGCTTGGGCGCAGCGATAACCGTTGCGGTTGGTTTGGGTATTTATCCTGACTTCGATCAGGCGATAGCCGGGATGACCAGGGTTGGCAAGGTATTTCTGCCAGATCCTGATCGAGTCGCACTCTATAATCGCCTGTTTCATGAGGTGTATTTAAAAATGTACGCCCAGCTTCAGCCTTTATATCAAAGCATCAGAGAGATAACGGGTTATCCGCACTGATTTTCTCATAAGCGAATCTTCTTTAAGCAGAATTTGCTATGCTTATCCTGGTGCTTGCAGTTAGCTGATTGCAGAAACCAGGATACGTCTGCTGATTTAGGGGGCCATATTGAGGCAAAAGTCGTGCATAGCAAAGTATGTGGCGCTGGTTTTTCTGGGCTCTACGCTGTTTGCGTATTTACATGCTGAACCTGGCGAGACCTTGGCATTGCTTGAGCCAAGTCTGCTGGACGATCCCGCTTTGCTTTATCGCATGCACGCTTTGGATGCACGCCGCAAGAAAGAGCCCAACTTACTCAAATGGGTTGATCAAACGCATGCACAATGGTCCGAAGATATCTCTGATTTAGGTGCCTATCTGGATGGCCTGATGGGGGGTATTGAAGGGGTGCAGGATGATAATAAAAGTTATTTGAAAATTGATCTTGGCTTATATCATTCAAAATTTGGCGACACCGAAATTGATCCGAAGATACGTTTCCGTCTGGATTTACCGGTGTTGAAAGAAAAACTTCGTCTGGTTTTTGAATCAGAGCCTGATCAGGCTAAAGAGCTTGGTGAACGAAAACTGGGCGCTTTCCCCACCACTCAAACCAGCGAAACTAACGATAATATCTATGCGTCTTTTCGCTACTGGATTGAATCGCGTAAATGGTCAAGTCTGTCGTTCGACACGGGTGTCAGGGTCAGAATCAGACCCGATGTTTTTTCCCGTATACGGGCAATCAGATCATGGTCTTTAACCGAGCGCTGGCTGTTTCGTTATTCTCAGGAGTTATTTTGGTTTGAAAGCCAAGGGCTTGGCACGCAAACCCAGTTCAATTTTGATCGTTCAATAAATCAGCAGTTTATGTTTAGAAAAACCATTGCTTTGGATTGGAGCGAGCGTAATGCCCGCTATGATTTGTTGAACCAGTTTTCCATATTTCAAAACCTGGATGAAAGCAGGGCATTAGAATACGCAATAGGCATGAAAAGTGATTATCAGGGAAGCCAGGCATTGGCAGAGAACTACTTCGCCCATCTAATTTTCCGTTCACGCTTATATAAAGACTGGTTGTTCTATCAACTTGATACCGGCATTGAATACC
>JBFHPN010000242.1:0-4472 GCA_041592735.1 Oleiphilaceae bacterium
CCAATGAGGTTTGTGGTAGTCGACAATGACTAATTTGGCATTCTGGGGTAGCTGTTCAAGCAGGTTGTCGAGAATTTTTTGTTTATAGTCATCCGGCACTTCATGTAATAAAAAATAACTCACTATAACCGTGGTGTCGGAGCAGATGTGATGCGTTGATGCATCGGCCAATACCACACTTGCATGCGGGTAAGCGGCCAGTTTTTTACGGGTTATTTTAACTTGAATAGGGGCTATATCGATAACGGTAAGCTTGCCTTGCGTACCCAGGTGATTTGCCAGCGCTGCAGAGAATTTCCCATAAACGGCTGCATTTTGTATAACCTGATCACCTGGCGATATTTCACTGAAAGCGGCCTGCCGTAGTTTTTCGTGTTGCCACCATAGTATGATTTTCACAATCCATTCACGATCTAACCAATGCACATTTCTGGGATGAAGATAACTCCAGTGGTAGACCGATTGCAGGTAATCCGGCGTGTGACTGTATGACTGATGCTCATTTCCCTCAAGCAGATAATGGGGCGTCATACTATTTAGGGGTTGAATCGCATTAATCGTTATTGTTTTTTTTGTCATTGATACGCGTCCATCAAAGTTGATTTGGCCTATTAAGCACTATTTGGTACCTAAGTGGTCTGATCCAGATCAATCAAAAGAGATAAACTGCTCGTAAAAGAGAGTAGTGTGAACTGGCTATGTTTTTTACAAAGCGGGAGGCATCAGGCTTGTCGTGAAAAACGTGCTCTGTATGTGCTCGGCGTCATATTGGTGTAACGCTTGAATAGCCGGATAAATGAAGCGAAGTTTTCATAACCTACTCTGTGGGTAATGGATTCGACACTCTCATTGGTGTTTTCTAAGCGTTTCTTTGCGGCTTCGATGCGCAGGTGTTGAATGTATTGTATCGCCGTTTCGCCTGTCGCCTTCTTAAAACGTCGCTTTAAGGTGCGTTCACTCAGATTGCTTTGGGCGCTTAAGTCCTGAATAGTGAGATTTTTGTCAAAATGTTGATCCAGCCAATCCTGCAGAGCAAGTATACGTTGGTCCTGGTGATAGCGTTTGCCCGGTATACCACTGTAAGCAGACTGGCTGCCCCGGCCCATATCAATCACATAGGATTTTGAACTTGCCCTTGCAATGTCGTAACCGCAATAACGTTCGATGAGGTACAAGGCCATATCAAACCAGGCCATGCCCCCTCCAGAGCAGAAAATATTGCCATCGTGGGTAATCATCTGATCGGCCTGCAATAGAACGCGTGGATAGCGCTCTTTAAACTGTTTCACGAATCCCCAATGTGTCGTGGCCTTTTTATGATCGAGCAGCCCTGATTCAGCAAGTAAAAAAGCGCCCGTACAATTGCTTGCAATATCGGCACCTCGTTGATGCATATTCACCAGCCAAGGTAGCAATTCACGGTTTAGATCGAGAGTCTGCTGAATATTGCCGGCGATGGTTGGAATAATCACCAGGTCGGTTTCTTGTATCTCATCAATGGCATGATGGGCAGAGATGGTCAGGCCGTTGGCACATTTAACATTCTGGCCTGTGAGCGTGGCGATGCAGACCTTGAATTGCTTATCCAGTGCACGGCCTTGAATGTAGTTCCAGGTGACACCAACGGCACTAAGCAGATCAGACATTCCAGTAATGGCCGAAGCGAAGGCGTAGTCAAAACCCAGTATCGTGACATGACGCATGAACATAGCCCTTCGATGTGAAATGTGATGTGTATGGCGTAATACGCACATATTATGTCATAAAAGACAGTTAAAGAAGCCCGGCGACTATGCCAAAGTGCTTATCTTCTTTTCAGACAAACGAATACAAAGGTTCCGCTTATGTCAGATGCGCCGTTAACCACCCCTTTATTAAACGCCCGGGATGTAGCTTTTCAACTCTATGAAGTCTTGGATACAGAGGTCTTAACCCAGCGAACGCGGTTTACCGAGCACAGCCGAGAAACCTTTGATGCGGCGATCGATACAGCCAGAAAAATAGCAGAGAATAAATTCGCCCCACACAACGCACGCCTGGATAAAAACGAACCGAGCTTCGATGGCGAAAAAGTGCATATCATGGAAGAAGTTAAAGACGCCTATCAGGCGCTTGCAGCAGCGGGCTTTATTGCCGGCAGGAATGACTATGAGGAAGGCGGCATGCAACTTCCCGAAGTCATCATGTCGATGTGTATGGGCTATTTTACCTCGGCTAATGCTGCGAGCAGTGGTTATCCGTTCTTAACGATTGCGGCAGCGAATTTACTTAAATCCTTTGCCAGTGAGAGTTTGAAAGCCCAGTTTCTGCCTCCGATGCTTGCAGGCCGTTTCAGTGGCACGATGGCGTTGACAGAGCCGGAAGCCGGATCCTCACTGGCTGATATTCGCACGCAAGCCTCACCCGTTGAGGGCCAGGATTTTTATTATATAAAGGGCAGCAAGATGTATATTTCCGGTGGGGATCATGAACTCACGGACAATATTGTGCATCTGGTGCTGGCAAAAATAGCGGGAGCGCCTGCGGGAGTCAAAGGTATTTCCTTGTTCCTGGTGCCCAAGTTTACTCTTGATGCGCAGGGCGCTATCGGACAACGCAATGATGTTGCGCTGGCAGGCTTGATTCATAAGTTGGGTTACCGGGGTACAACGTCCACAGTGCTTGCCTTCGGAGAGAAGGAGGCTTGTGTTGGTTATCTGATCGGAGAGCCTCATCAGGGCTTACGTTATATGTTCCAAATGATGAACGAGGCTCGCGTTGGGGTGGCCATGGGGGCGACCATGATTGGCTATCGCGGATATCTGTATTCTCTGGCTTATGCGCGCGACAGAGTTCAAGGGCGTTTACCTTCACAAGGGCCGCAATCATCGGCGGTGCCAATTATTCAGCATGGCGATGTCAAACGAATGCTGCTGGCCCAAAAAGCCTATGTTGAAGGGGGCTTGTCGCTGTGTTTATATGGTGCCTCGCTGCTAGATGATGTGCATACTCACCCGAACCCGGAGCAAGCGCAAAAGGCGCAGTATCTTCTGGATCTGCTGACACCGGTGATCAAATCCTGGTGCTCAGAATATGGCCCGAAGGCCAATGACTTAGCCATACAGATTCTAGGAGGGGCCGGTTACACGCGGGAATATCCAGTCGAACAGTATTGGCGGGATAACCGCTTGAATCCGATTCACGAAGGAACAAACGGCATTCAGGCACTGGACCTGATGGGGCGAAAAATCTGGCAGCACAATAGTCAGGGGCTGATGCTTTTGAATCAGGCGATTACCGAAGATATAAAACATGTCGAAACCGCGCGTGCACAGCAAAGTGCACACGATGTAAAGCTTAAGGCCTGGGCGGCAGCATTAACAGAGGCGCTGAAAAAAGTTCATCAGGTGACCCGGCAACTTTCTGGTGATATGCAAACCTGCTCGCCTGATCAGGTATTGGCGAATGCGACCTGTTATATGAATATGCTGAGTAAAGTGGTGGTGGCCTGGTGTTGGTTGCGTCAGGGGCTTGCCGCCAGCAAGGGTTTATCAGTTAATGCTGAGGATCAGCTAGGTCGGGATTTTTACCTCGGAAAATTGCAAGCCGCCCAATATTTCTTTAATTGGGAGTTACCGATGATGCACCATGATGCCCAATTATTGCTGGATCGGGATAGTACCTGTTTCGATATGGCGAGCGAAGGCTTTTAAGTAGTGAGTGAGAAACGCCTTAAACCCTAAAACGACAGATTCATGAGCAAGGTAACTAACATGATTAACATCGAGAAAGACGGTCATATTCTAAAAATTGGCATGGCCCGACCCGAAAAATACAATGCCCTCACGCTTGAGATGTATCATCAGATTGCGCTGGCCTATGGTGAACTGGATCGTGACCCTGAATTACGAGTGGGGCTTTTTTATGCGCAAGGTGATCATTTTACTGCTGGTTTGGAATTGACCGACTGGCAAGCCACTTTTTCTGCCGGAAGGTTACCGGATGTGCCAGAGGGCGGAATCTGTCCCTTTGGCTTGAGTGGCCCAAAATTAACGAAACCGATGATCATGGCCGTGCAGGGTTTCTGTTATACCTGTGGCGTCGAGATGATGCTCAATACCGATATTCGTATTGCCGCCAATAACACTCGTTTTGCGCAATTGGAAGTTCAACGGGGTCTTTATGCCTGCGGTGGTGCGACGATTCGGCTTCAGCGTGAAATGGGTTGGGCGAATGCCCAGCGCTATTTACTGACCGGCGATGAATGGTCGGCTCAGGAGGCTTATCGCCTAGGTATGGTTCAGGTTTTATGTGAACCCGGAGAGCAGTTTGATAAAGCGATGGTACTTGCAAAGCGGGTTGCAGAAGCCGCTCCCTTAGGTGTCCGGGGAAGTTTAAAGTCTTCACAGTTGGCACGTGATCTGGGAGAACAAGCAGCAATAGAACGGCTTTTCACAGATCTGCAAGTCGTCATGGCCAGTGAGGATATGCAG
>JBFHPN010000243.1:0-4441 GCA_041592735.1 Oleiphilaceae bacterium
CCGCCGTTTTTCAAGAAATTTTCAATATCACTGGTTAATTGTTGTCTGACGCTTTCTCGCACGCTTTGGGGGGACTCACTACTTAATTCAGAAAAAGCAAGATTTTCTTGAGACATACGTTTTCCTACCTGTATTGTTCTGACACCATTATTATTGTTTAAGATGTTTGTGCTGCCTGTTCATTAGAACGTTATTTCAGTCGTCGAAATAGCTGTTCCGGAATGAATTTGCGTGTTGAGCTAATCTGTTTTTTGCATTGCTTAACAGTGCATTAAGGGAATAATATAACCTGAATTATAGATTAGCAAGATAACATGTTGGTTTAAATGATTATTTTGTGAAAAAAAATGTAAGTGGCCGCATAACAGTTTCTTTCTTGTTGATATGTAACGTCAGATTGCCGGTTATACTGGACGTTAATATCAAAGTCTTGGGTGCAAGCTGTCTGAAAAACTAATCACTTTCTCATCATGTATATAAGTGCGCTTTCGCTGTTTTCTGCGGATGCGCTTTTGGATAACAGCTTCATCGTGGGTTAAATAGTCGAATGATTTGTAACGCTATGTATGAATCATGGTGGCGTTATGAGAGGTGAATCACAAAATTACGGGTATTAAAAAGAGAATGTAACACTAGGTAGAAAAACGTTTGATTTTGCAAGTGAGCCCAGCTAAATCTGAATTTAGAGCTAAGCTAATAACGTGAGCGTAAGAAAAGTGATGTAGTTACGCTTTGATTAACAGTCTCTCCAAAGATCACTTTTCAATCCCTAGTTGTAGAAACCTTTCAGGGGCCTTTTAGGCCCCTTTTTTTATGGCCGCAGTATTGTGTCTAGCTGCTCATAAATATCGGGTGTACTGATCAATATATTTTTATCATAAATACAGGCAGGTATATCATCTGGAACTGGTGTGAAATGACCACAGGTTGCGCCAGCTTCAAGTGCAATGAGCCTGGCTGCAGCAAAGTCCCAAGGGCTCAATGATTCAAAATAACCATCGAGTCTGCCACACGCGACCCAGCAAATATCGAGCGCGGCGGAGCCTAGCCTGCGAAGATCCTGGCAGGCCATCAAAACATTCTGTGCGCGTTGCATCAATTCGGGTACGGTTTTTTTGTCATAAGGAAAGCCGGTCGCAATTAATGCTTTGCGCAAGTTGGACAAACCGCTAACCTGTATTTTCTGTTCATTCAGAAATGCGCCTTGATGCTTAATCGCATGAAAGGTTTCATTTAAAAAAGGGTTATGCACTGTGCCCGCTTTAATCTCACCGTCACAGGCAAAGGCGATGGAAACCGCCACCATGTGGTGTCCATGAGCGAAGTTAACTGTGCCATCAATGGGGTCGATAATCCAGATAGGCGAGTCCAGATCTTTCAGCGTATCTCGGTTCGAATAGGTTTCTTCTGATAGAATCCGGTGGTCAGGAAAACGGGCCTGGATAGCGTCGATGATTAGTTTATCCGCTGCAAGATCAGCAGAAGTAACTAGCTCCTGCTTATCCTTGTAGTTATGTTGAACGGCGCCTTGGGCGCGTAATTCAAGAATTAACCGGCCGGCATCTATCGCCAGATTACGGCCGAAATCAGCAATGTCATTCAGCATAATGTGAGTGCTCAGTGTGATTGTTCTCTGGCAATTGCCCGATAGGCAATATCGTTACGATAAAAGCACTGATCCCAGTTGATTTGGGCTGCCAGAGCATAAGCTGCTTTTTGTGCTTCGCTTACACTATGACCCAGCGCTGTTGCACACAGTACCCTGCCTCCCGCCGTTACAACATTATCGCCATCCAGCTTTGTGCCCGCGTGAAAAACTTTGGCGTTGTCCTGATTGTTTAAGGGGGAGTCGAGACCTTGGATGACCTTGCCTTTTGCGTAGTCACCCGGGTAACCACCTGCCGCCATGACTACGCCGACTGCGGCGCGTTCATCCCATAAAGTAGTTTTCTTGTCTAGCGTTTTAGTGAGTGCTGACTGACATAAGTCAACCAGGTCAGACTTCAGCCGCATCATGATTGGTTGTGTCTCGGGGTCTCCAAAGCGGCAATTATATTCGATGACTTTGACGTCACCTTCTGGAGAGATCATCAGGCCGGCATAAAGAAATCCAGTGTATTCATTGCCTTCTGACGCCATGCCTTGAAGAGTGGGGTAGATAACCTGATCCATGATTTTTTTATGGATGTCCGGTGTAACAACGGGTGCTGGAGAGTAAGCACCCATACCGCCAGTATTTGGCCCGGTATCACCGTCCCCTACGCGTTTGTGATCTTGGCTGGTCGCCATAGCCAGACAATTTTGTCCATCTGCAATCACGATAAAGCTAGCTTCTTCTCCGCTTAGAAACTCTTCAATAACCACGCGACAGCCAGCGTCTCCAAAGGCATTTCCCGATAGCATGTCTTTTACGGCCGCTTCGGCTTCATCCAGGGTCATGGCCACGATTACGCCTTTTCCTGCGGCAAGGCCATCAGCCTTGATCACGATAGGTGCGCCATGTTGTTTAAGATAATTAAGTGCAGGTTCGACTTCAGTAAAATTCTGATAGGCTGCGGTGGGAATAGAGTGCCGAGCGAGAAAATCTTTGGTAAATGCCTTTGAGCCTTCTAGCTGAGCCGCTCCTTTACTGGGGCCAAAGCAAGGCAGATTGCGCGCGCTAAAGAAATCAACGATGCCGCCGACAAGCGGTGCTTCAGGTCCCACGATGGTTAAGGCGACTGAATTTTCTTGAGCAAAGGTTGCGAGAGCTTCAAAGTCCATCACATCGATATTAATGTTTTCTAGTTTGGTTTCTATCGCGGTACCAGCGTTACCTGGTGCTACAAAGACCGTTTTGACAGATTCATTTTGCGCGGCTTTCCACGCTAGTGCATGTTCCCGGCCGCCACTGCCAATGACTAAAATATTCATACTAATAACCTGATAATAAAAATGATAATCCGCAAGTTACTACCCGCTAAAGTTGGGAATATAGCAACTCGGTCGGAACAAAAAAAGAACGCAAGGATACCGTATTAAAGCTGTATATAACATCCTCAGTTTATGTAAATCTAACACCGCGCCAAGCTGTTAGAGGGTAATGGATGGGTAAAGGTTAAGGATGTCAGGCTGAATTAGCCAGTTGTGCAAGCTTGTCGCGAGCTTTTCCCCGAATAGGGACAGCCTTGTGTTCGTGATTGTCCATTAATACAAATGTATTACTGACATCTGCGATGATTTTACTGGTACCTTCGAGGTAAATGGTTTGATCTATTTTACAACTGGTATTGCCAATGCGCATGACTTTGGTATGGACTTCTAGCGCATCATTAAAAAAGCAAGGGTGTCGATAGTTGATATTACTGTTTACCAGGGTAAGGGTTAGGTCTAATTGCGCAAAAAACTCAATGGCGTTGTAATTCTCAAACAGCACCCAGCGAGCTTCTTCAAAAAAACCGTTATACCCATTGATGTTTAAGTGGCCGTGCTGGTCAAGATGATAGCCACGTACTTTAATCCGAATGTAGTCCGACACGAACTTCTCCCCAAAAGGCTTGTGATTATCTGAAGACAGATAAGGCCAGATTTTATTTAGTGTAATACTGATTTAGTTTAGACCGAAGGTAAACAATATTGAAATAAACTTAATGGGGTATTCACAGGCTACGCGAGGTTTGGCCTCGCGTAGAGTAAAAGGATCTTGAAATAAGCGGGGATCTTAATGGCGGAAATGGCGTTGGCCGGTGAATACCATGGCCAGACCATGTTCGTCTGCGGCATCGATCACTTCTTGGTCTCGCATGGATCCGCCTGGTTGAATGACACAGCTTACACCGGCGCTGGCAGCATTATCTATGCCGTCTCTAAACGGAAAGAATGCATCAGAAGCCATCACTGAGCCTTGTACGTTTAATCCGGCATGTTCTGCTTTGATCACCGCAATGCGTGCCGAATTAACACGACTCATCTGGCCGGCGCCAATGCCGACTGTCTGGGCATTTTTCGCATAGACAATTGCGTTGGACTTAACCATTTTGGCCACTTTCCAGGCAAACATAAGGTCTGCAACTTCACTGGGGCTGGGTTGTCGTTTGGACACAATTTTCAGGTTATCGACACTGACTAATGCCAGATCTTTATCCTGGACGAGCAGGCCTCCAGTGACACGTTTGAAATCCAATGACGCATGACTATTCTGAAAAGCACCGCATTCTAGTAGCCGAATGTTCTGTTTGGCAGAGACAATTTGTTGCGCTTCAGCAGAAATGCTTGGTGCTATGATGACTTCTACAAATTGACGATCAACAATACTCTTGGCGGTTGCAGCATCAAGTTCACGATTAAATGCGATGATGCCGCCAAATGCAGATTCCGGGTCGGTAGCATACGCAAGTTCGTAGGCTTTAAGAATGCTGTCACTTTCAGCTACACCGCATGGGTTGGCATGTTTCACTATGAC
>JBFHPN010000244.1:0-4419 GCA_041592735.1 Oleiphilaceae bacterium
ATCAGCACCTTCTTACCGCGGAGCAGCGTTGACATAGCCTCAGGTAATAGTGGGTTATTCATGCCTGCGTTATTGCTCGTAAATGGCTTCGAGAAGTGGTCCGGCACCTTTAGATAGTAAGTCCCTGGCAACATTCTGACCGAGCATCTCAGCATTATTAAGGTGGTCGCTTAGTTCGGCTGTAATGACTTGCTTACCATCGAGAGACGCCACCAGACCTCGCAAGGTGAGGGTTTCACCCTTAAGCGTCGCATAGCCTGCGATGGGAACCTGACAACCACCATGAAGATAATGGTTCATAGCGCGCTCAGCCTTAACGCACAGTTCACTTTCGCTGTGTTGAAGCGGTGCCAGCAAGCGTTTGATCGCATCATCCTGGCTTCGGCATTCTATACCTAGTGCACCCTGACCTACCGCGGGTAGAGATTGGGATGCATCCAGTACAGATTTTATTCTAGCCTGAAATCCTAAGCGTATTAAACCGGATGCGGCCAGAATGATGGCATCAAACTCGCCTGCATCCAGTTTGCTCAGCCGGGTGTTCACATTGCCTCGCAAGGATTTAATGCTAAGATCGGGGCGATGGGCGACAAGTTGACTATGGCGTCTAAGGCTGGATGTACCAACGATAGCGCCTTTGGGTAATTCATCGATACTGGCATAGTGATTACTGACAAATGCATCAAAGGGATTTTCGCGTTCACATATTACCGCCAGTTCCAGCCCTTCAGGAAACTCCATCGGAACATCTTTCATAGAATGCACGGCGATGTCTGCCTGCCCGTTTATCAGGGCCGTTTCCAGTTCTTTGACAAACAAACCCTTGCCACCAATTTTAGTAAGCGGAACGTCGAGTATTTTGTCGCCTTGCGTGGTCATACCGAGGATGTGTACAGTCAGTTCCGGATAGAGTGCTTCTAGCCGGGCTTTTATGTGTTCACTTTGCCAAAGTGCTAGGGCGCTTTCACGCGAGGCAATGGTGAGTGTTTTGATGGTAGAGTGATCAGACATGAGAGCTAAGGCCTTTCAATTTTCGCGAGAACTAACGCCTGTATCAGGCGTATGGAAAAAGATTTAGCGCTTAGTATAGCGGAACTTGCTTTTTAAAAGACATGATATGGGTCATTTATTTATAAGACCCATCACAGCCTTGAGGGTGTGTTCGTCAGGCAAAACGTGTTTATTGAGGATGATTTCGCGAAAAACTGGGCACTACAGAAAATACACTACAGATTAAGCGTAAATTTGAGGGTAACTTCATTCTGGTTCAGTTGAAGCCGGTAGTAGGTGCGTTCAGAGATATCATCAAGCGTGCGGATTACTGCGTTGCGCTTGTTCTCTCCAAGACTGAATGCTTTGTCGGCATCAATATTTAGGATATGTTTGCAGAATGCTTGTAATGCACGGCTGTAAGAAATAGTGAATTTCATGGAATCTTCAATGAGAATGGTATCATCATCACTGCCGTTGCCGCCGAAGTAATCTATATCTCCGGCGTTAACGTCGTAAAGAGATGCGGGTTGTGCGGCACTATTAAAACTGACGCACCAGAATAGCATGATCACCAAGCATGGAAAAAAAGGTATATTTAGTCGGTGATAAGACATAATAACCTCCTCCCAGCAACCGTGACTAATAGAGATACTCTAAGCGAAATGCCTAAGGATGTGTGTAACAAATGGTAAGATTGATTAGTATTTCAGCAACCTGTTATGGCGTAATGTATATCCTGTAGGTGGTTGTTTGGTGAGCATTTTAATCAAATGGACGTACTTAAAGTGAAGCGAGGTATTGTTTGATATCGTTGACATGTCGGCGGCTGACCTGGACCAGGTGGTCGCAGCCCTTGAAGCGTATTTCATAGTGCCCCTGCTTGTTTTTAATCAGGCTTCCCAGGTGCTGTTTGTTTACCAGCGTATTTCGGTGCGCACGTAGCAGTATTTCCGGGTAGGCAATTTCCAGATCTTTAAGCGTTTGGTCGCTCAGTGTTTCTCCATTTTGATGAACGATCGTTAAATATTTTTGGTCGGATTTGAAATAGTAGATGCTGTCCATTTCGATCAGTTCTTGCCCCTGCCAGGTGTTGGCTACAAAGGCTTTGGTTTTGTCAGAACGCGTGTCGTCCAGCTGACGTTTTGCTTGTTTTATTTGCAGTTGGGTGAGTTTATGTGCATTTTGCAAGGTCCGTTGCAGTTCTTCTACACGCACGGGTTTTAGCAGATAGCCAATGGCATTATATTTAAATGCGGAAACGGCATAATCATCATACGCCGTGCAAAAGATAATGGCAGGAGGGTAATCAAGTTGAGAAAGTTTTTCCGCTACCGCCAAGCCGTCTTCACCGGGCATGCGGATATCAAGCAGCACAATGTCAGGTTTTAGTTTGGGGATAGACGTGATGGCTTCTAAGCCATTTTCTGCTTCGCCTAATAGCTGATAGCCATCAAATGTTTCCAGCAGGCGTTTAAGGCGCTGTCTGGCAAGTTCTTCATCATCCACGATATAGACAGATAATAAGCGTTTTTCGATCATGGCTTTGCGTGGTCTCCAGAATATTTAGGGATTCTGAGTGTGACTGTGAAAAGGCCGTTATGCTTGCTGGTTTTTAGTACGGCATGGTCACCTAGTATAGCTTGAAGCCGGCTGCGTATATTATCGAGCGCTATTCTATTGCCACTATGGCTGCTTAACTCATCGGTATAAGGGTTGCTGATGAGTATCGTCAGGGAGTTGCTGTTCTTTTCAGCGCGAATCGTAATGGTGCCCCCCTCTGTTCTGGGTTGTATGCCATGATAGATCGCGTTCTCAAATAAAGGTTGAAGGGATAGCGGTGGTATTTTTAGTTCAGGATCAAGATCTTTGACCTGCCAGTCCAGTTGTAAGCGTTTACCCAGCCTTAGCGCTACTATATTCAGATATTGACGACATAAATCCAGCTCTTCTTGCAAGGGAATAAGTGTTTGCTGTGTGTTTAATGTGGCGCGAAACAAAGAACATAAATCCAGTACAGCATCTTCCGCTTTTATCGGGTCGACTGAAATCAGACTGGCAATACTGTTCATGCTGTTAAAAAGAAAATGCGGCCGGATGCGAGCTTGCAGCGCTTCAATTCGAGAACGCAATTCAGACTGTTTTTGCTCCTTCCATTGTGCCTGTAAATAAAAATAACGTAGCAGAATGCAGGCAATAATCAGGCTGATAAGGCAGGATTTGATTATAAAAAGGGCTGGGTTTTCGAACATGAAGGGGAAAAACCGGAGGCTACTCAAGCTGCTGATGGTGAGTGTGATGAGCTGGTTTGTAAACAGAAAAAAAGTGGCAGAAAATACCAGTGATCGGTCGCTCAAATACCGGCGGCTAAAGCAAAGGCAGGCTGCAAAGCTCAATGTTATTGCGTGAGCATATAAAGAAAGGAGCCCTAATAGCTCCCAATGCAGTAGAGTGGCGTCAGATAGGCCTAAGCATAAGGCAACAACCAGAAGCTGGGTTAATAGCAATAAAAAGAACACGGTTTGCACCCGACATAAATCGGGGATGAAAAAAAATTCTTCCGATTCTGCTCGTCCGCGGGGCAATGCGCTTTGTTGTGTCATGCTGGTAACTCAAGTCAGATAATTTTGCCTGGACGCCTTAGCGATTTTCGTTCCGGTTATATGTTATGATCGCGGCAAATTTTTCGTTTAAACAGTTAATTCTGTTGATCATCAATTCAGTTTAGATGGGTAATCAAGCATGAGCAATGAAACTCTGGGTGCAGACACAAGCAGTACAGAAGGAAAGGGGACAGAAAAACCATGGGGCGGTCGCTTTAATGAGCCGACAGATGCGTTTGTAGAACAGTTTACTGCATCGGTCAGTTTTGATCAGCGCCTTTATTATCATGATATAAAAGGCTCTATTGCGCATGCGACCATGCTGGCTGAAGTCGGGGTGCTCAGTGAGGAAGAAAAAAACAAAATCATTGAAGGCTTGCAAGCTGTTCAGGCTGATATAGAAGCAGGACGTTTTGAGTGGTCGGTCAAGTTAGAAGATGTTCATATGAACATCGAGGCCAGGTTAACAGAAAAAATTGGCATTACAGGAAAAAAACTGCATACCGGGCGTTCTCGCAATGATCAGGTAGCGACAGATATCAGACTTTACCTGCGCGATGAGATAGACGTGATTGCCGAGGAAATAACCCGCTTGCAATATGGTTTGGCAAATCTCGCCAAACGCGAGGCCGCCACCATTATGCCGGGTTTTACCCATTTACAGACAGCTCAGCCGGTGACGTTTGGTCATCATATTCTTGCCTGGAATGAAATGCTGCAACGTGATTATGAACGGCTCATGGATTGTCGCAAGCGAGTTAATATCATGCCCCTGGGCGCTGCCGCACTAGCGGGTACGACATATCCTATAGACAGACACCTGACG
>JBFHPN010000245.1:0-4417 GCA_041592735.1 Oleiphilaceae bacterium
CCCACCGGCTATGATGCCGAAGGCTGTCGTTATGTGAATGCACTTTTTAAAGATGTTGAAGCGGTTGACCCTGAAAAAGCCAAAGCCATGCGGGAACAAGCGCGTCGTGGCCGTGATGTATGGTTTAAAGGTACCTTTGGCAACCAGGATGAAAACCTGATCCATCAGGCACGGATTACCGGCAAGGAAAACATGAATTATCCCTGGCTGGATACCCGAACCCGCCCTTACCGTTTCACCAAATGGGGTTTGATTAACGATCCGGACTGTGAACAGGGTGATGCATCGACCAACTGGTATGACAAGTGTCAGGATCCGCATTCTTCCGGCGTCTTGGGTTATCGTAAATATTACAACGACCCGATCAAAGATGAGAATGGTAATGTTGTCTATGACCCGATGACTGCACCTTACGAAGAAACCGAAATCAAGGAAAACAAACGCTTTGCTATTGGCCACCCCTGTGTTCAGTGCCACGTTGCATTTGACCCGACAAACCCGCCGAAAGATCCTAACGAACCTGAATGGCACAATTTAAACGCCACTATCGGTAACCAGCACACTCGCCAGCCCATGGCCTTTTTCCAGGGCGTGCCGGAAGATCATTTAGCCAATCAAATACTAATGGGCGGCCGCTTAGGTACTATCGATACCTCACTGGTTGCTTCCGACTGGATGCACAACCCAGGTACGCAGAACAATATTATGGATTTCCATAACAAGCGCGTATTCGAGCATGAAATGAAAGATCCCGTGACAGGCAAACTGTCTACCGCCAAGACCCGGCTAGTATTAAAAGGCGGTGAAGACAGCGTCGGTGAACATCTGGCACTGATACGCGTTTATATCAACATTGGTATGTGTACTGAAGAGTGCTGGGTTCCTAACTTCCCTTATCCTGGTCGTTTAATTCCACCCGGAAATGAGCAAAGCCCAATGCGCATCATGCAGTGTGCCAATGAATGTGATGCCTGGAACTACGCCGATGCGAAAATGGATGACCTTGCTGCCTTCCTGATCACCGGTGGCCCGACTTACTTGCTCGCATCTGAAGATCTGGACGGCAAAACAGGTCAGGATTTCATCGATCTGGAGAAAGTACCACAAGGTCGAAACATCTTTGCCCGCGAATGCGCCAGCTGTCATAGCTCGAAAGTGGCACCTGAAAACATTCGAGCTGACAAAAATGCCCTGGCTAAATTCTATGAAGGCCATGTATTTGGTAGCGAGCAATACTGGCAGCATGAATTCACGGAAGCGGAAAGAAACTCTCCCGAATTTGCGGCTAAATATTTGAGTACTGATGATCAGGGCAATGTTCGCCCGGTGCAATTTGCTAAAGATGGTGTATTCGGTCAGGATTGGCTGTCCAACGATGAGCGTATCCCGTTCAATATCATTGGCACCAATCACTGTCGCGCGATGCACGACAACCACAATGAAGGTCATATTTTTGAAGAGTTCTCTTCTGAAACTTACAAAAATACCCCCTCACCTGGCAGCGTACCAAAAGTCATCAACCGTATCGCACCCTTGGTTGGCGGCATGGAAGTGGGTGAGAAAACCATCGAAGGTGGCCCCGGTTACCTAAGAAACTTCTCATTGTTATCGGCTTGGGCGACAGCGCCGTTCCTGCATAATAATGCCATCGGTGAAGTCACCTATCTGGAAGATGGTTCACCAGACTATACCGTAGCCGGCCGTATCAAACAGTTTGAAATGGCATTTGACGAACTGATGCGTTCGGATGATCCTCTGGCAGAAAATGCGCGCCCGCAGAAGATCTCCACCTTTGCATCCGATCTGAAAATCACTCCGAGCGGACAGCCTGATGGTTTGATCACCCTCACTATTCCAGAGGGGACTCCCGTGGCGGCAATTGCATCGTCCAACCCACATAATGCTTTATTTATGAAGTGTGGCGATATGGTTGAAAACAAAGGTCATCAGTTCGGCATCGACTTACCCGCCGATGAAAAACTGGCCTTGAGAGAGTTTCTCAAGCTGATGTAAGATGCACCCTGCGCCCGGCCTTCAACCGGGCGCTTCTTTTTTGCTTAGGCAATTAAAACCTCATGGATGTACCTGAATGACGAGAAAAACGAGTACTCTTTTCGCTCTCACACTTATCATTGTGATCTGCCTCGGGCTTTATATCACCATCAATTATTCACAAGCACCCTCTATCACAGAACTCAGTGAAACCATACTTGAAGATACTGAGCCAACCTTGTCTTCCAAGCTCATCCCGGACACAGACTTGCCCCCGGAAGGTACGCGTTCACTATTTGACCATTTGATCGCCCAGAACAATGGTTTGCCCTTCCCTTTCAGCAAAATGATTGACTTATTAACCGAGCTGCATCCAGAAAAGAAAGCCCCCTTACAACTCCTGATTCCAGATGGCCGTTCCTTACTCAAAGGGCAGGCTAACTTTGAACTACCCAGAATTCTGGTAGCCCCGGACTTTCAGGAAGAAAACACCCCTGTCGGCTTAGGCCAGATCAACCATGGCCAGCTTTTTCTCGGTTTTGTAGAAGCGGCCAATGAAATCGAAGTCATCAGCTACAACGAAGCAGCCGGGCGCTATGAATATCAGCTGGTGCAGAACTACTGCGAAGGCTGTGTTCCGAAACTGGTATATGCTCCTCGGGCAATCTGCCTCACTTGCCACCAGGGCGGTACACCTATCTTTTCTCAACGCCCCTGGGAAGAAACCAACGCCCAGGGCAAAATTTCCATGCAAATAAAAGCCGCCAGAGATAATGACACACATTATTTGGATGTTCCGATTACCCAAACCCTGGCAACCCCCGAACGCTTTGATGAACTTACAGATATTGGAAGTTTTATCATTGCCACACAACGTGTTTGGCTGGATGGTTGCGGTGAGGAAGGTAACGAATGCCGACGCCAATTGCTGCGACTAGCCTTGGAGTATGCCGACCAACCGGGTCAGTTTAACCCGGAAAGTGAGCAGGTTCAGCGCTTGAAAACACTCTGGGCAGGCAGTTTTCCACAAAAAGGTATCGCGGTGCCCGAATCCGACATTCGCAGTCGTGACCCTAGCGGCTCAAATAACAGTTTTATCGACTGGCTTTACGATATTTTTACACCGGATATCGAATTTGGAGACGGTGCAAAAACCAACGAAGATTTAAGTGCCTTCGAAAAATTGCCGCCCCTTTCGCCCTCACTGGACCCGCTCACACTGAGACCGCCAAAAAAACTGCTAAGCCACAATGACATCGACGGCGTTTATGGCATTGCACGTTTATTCAGTGATGCCGACATCAAAGCTCTATCTCGCCATTATGACTATACTATTGAAAAACTCCTGAAAAAGATCGACACCCTTGAGGCTGAGCATTTTGATGCCCGGCCCTTTTCACGTGTCGCGATGATGAGTTTGTTATTGGATAAACAGCAGGAATATTGTTGCCTGGATACCACCGAAATGTCACCACCTATTGCTTCTGGTGTGCCACCTTTGGAAATAAAAACACATCCTGAATTACTGGCATACGAAGCATATTGCTTTAGCTGCCATCGCGGTAACCCGGCGAAGCGTCTTGATTTCATGTCTGGTGAAACAGAACAAGCTGTTTTGGAAAATATTCAGGCTAAAGTGGAGATTCGGGACGTACTGGATTGGGAGCGATATCTGAATACTGATAAAGCATCCACCTTAATGCCCCCGGCTGACTCAACGCAGTATCAGAAATTAAAACAGGCAGGGCAGGAAGAACGTAATAAAATGCGAGACCTTGTGCCCGGCATGTTCAGTTTCTAGCGCCGGGTTTTAAGCGCAGCCAGCCTACACAGAAAGTAACGAAAAAGGATAAGCAGGTATGAAAAAAAACCACCCACGCAATACTGAAATAAGCACCCGCTTAACCTGCTTTTTGGCTGTTATCAGCTTGTTAATGCTAGCACTGACAGCATCAGCACAACCTAACTATGCGCGAATATACAAACAACAATATGGGTACACGCCATCCTGCCTGGCGTGTCATAGCGAAGGTGGCGGCACACCATTAAACGCCTACGGCCAGGTGTTTAAAGAACAAGGAAAAAATCTTGCTGCCTTTAAAAAAATCGCTGCGCTGGACAGCGACCAGGATGGCACATCCAATCAGGAAGAATCACTGGCCAAATCCAATCCTGGCGACAAGCGTTCAACCCCCTCACAAAAAGGGGACTGGCTGGATCTGAACAGCCTGATCCCCAAAGCCGTGCAGGCACTATTCCCGGACGCAACAGCCTGGAAACCAATGGACGCCACCCTGACAGAACAAGACATCCAAAAAGCCCAGACGCTTGGTGTCACATTAAGCATGGATGATGAAAATACCATTTACATTCCGGTAGCCGATCGCCGCCCTATCGGAACCGCCATGATCCTCCCGGTTACCCA
>JBFHPN010000246.1:0-4404 GCA_041592735.1 Oleiphilaceae bacterium
CACTCAGAGCGGCGTGCTTTGTTCTCGGAATCAGATGATGTGGTGGTTGAGAAAATTCGCCAGCTGTTAACAACTGGAATTAAGCCGGTATTATGTCTGGGTGAAACCTTGGAACAGCGTGAAGCAGGTTATGCCGAGCAGACTGTATGTACACAGTTGCAGGCCGTGCTGGATGCCTTTGATGAGCAGGCATTGCAAGCGTTAATTATTGCCTATGAGCCGGTTTGGGCGATAGGAACAGGAAAGACAGCAACACCGCAGCAAGCGCAAGACATGCACGCATATATTCGAAGTGTGGTGTCCGGGAAATCTGCCGAGCTGGCTGAAACAATGCCGATTCTCTATGGTGGTAGTGTGAATGCGGAAAATGCCCGGGAGTTATTCGCTCAAAGCGATATTGATGGGGCTCTGGTAGGTGGTGCATCGTTGCAGGCAGAAAGCTTTTTGAGTATTTGTCGGCAATGTGAAGAATCTATTTCTTAAACTCATCAGCCTGTGGTTGGTGAATCATTTATAGCGGCATGATTCTGCTATAAGACGTAAGAGAGTATAAAGAATGGAAATGTTTGAAACGATTGTGGTAGTGGTGCATATTCTGGTATCGCTTGGCTTGATTGGATTAATTATGATTCAGCAGGGCAAGGGTGCGGAGGCCGGTGCTTCGTTTGGTGGTGGTGCATCTCAGACCGTTTTTGGTAGCCAGGGTAGTGGAAACTTTCTGACTAAAACAACCAAGTATCTCGCAATAATTTTCTTTGCTACCAGTATTTCTCTGGCGGTGATTGCAAAGCAGCGCTCGGAAGTATCGGCTCAGGAATTACTGCCAACTGCTCAGATGGAAACGATCTCTGCAGAGCAGCAGGCTAAAGTGGAAGAAGCTTCAGGTTCAGAGGCAGCGAATGTCGAATTAGAATCAGATGCGGTACCGGCAGAAGCAGAATCTTCTAAGCCTGAGTTAGAATAAAATAAAGTTGCAAATGTTTTGAAAAGTTTGGCCCAAGTGGTGGAATTGGTAGACACGCTATCTTGAGGGGGTAGTGGCGTAAGCCGTGCCGGTTCAAGTCCGGCCTTGGGCACCAATATCAAAGGCTTATCGTTCAAAGATAAGCCTTTTTTTATTCCTAGGTTGACCCTTCTGGCCTGACTGCATATAATGCGCGCCAAGTATTGTTGTGCTGTCAGGTAGTTGGTTTTCCTGACTGAAAATCTAGTAAGAAATGAGTGTTGTTGTATATCAGGTTTTGTAAAGTCGACCTGCTAAGTCAGTCACAATCATTTTTTAGTTTGATGGGCTTTATGCCCATTTTTTGTATCTGTAATAAATTAAACGGTATTCATTTGTCAGCAAAAAAGCAGGTTTTAGAAGAGTTGATACGGCCTATTGTCGAAGGTTTAGGCTACGAATTCTGGGGGATGGAGCATCTTTCCCAGGGTAAACATTCGTTGCTCCGTATTTATATAGAAAGTTTACAGGCACAGCCTGCGGGTTCTGATATCTCTGACATCAAAGATGTTGATGTGTCTGAAGACGGGCAGGTGAATGATGCAGCAGTGTCAGAGAGCGGCATCGCCTTGGAAGACTGTGAACGCGTCAGTCGACAGGTTGGGGCCATACTGGATGTTGAAGATCCTATCTCGGGTGATTATACCCTTGAGGTGTCATCTCCGGGTATGGATAGAATTTTATACAACCTCTCTCAATATGAGCGCTACATGGGTTATGTGGTCGCGATCAAGTTACGCATGCCTTATGAGGGAAGACGAAAATATAATGGCGTGATCAGCGGAGTAGAAGGTCATGATGTGGTGATTCGGGTAGATCAGGAAGAGTTCCTGTTTCCGATAGAAGCCATTGAAAAAGCGAACATAATTCCACAGTTTGATTAATCAAAGAATTAGAAGATTGGAGCAAAGATCCCAATGAATAAAGAAATATTGCTGGTCGTAGAAGCGGTTTCAAATGAGAAGGGTGTTGAGAAATCGATTATTTTCGAAGCGATTGAGCTTGCGCTGGCAGCGGCAACCAAAAAGCGTTACGAAGACGATGGTGACGCAACCATTGAAGTCAAAATAGACAGAAAGACAGGCGATCATGAAACCTTCCGTCACTGGACGATTGTTGATAATGATGCTGTGCCGGGTTTGGGCACGGAGCTGACTATGCAGGAAGCCGCAGAAATAGATACCAACCTGAAGCCGGGTGATATTTATACTGAACAGGTTGAATCGATCTCTTTCGGGCGTATCGGTGCACAGGCCGCCAAACAGATTATTGTACAAAAAGTACGTGAAGCAGAAAGAGAAAAGATCGTTGACAGCTATCGTGAGCGTATTGGCGAGCTGGTTTCAGGAACGGTTAAAAAAGTAACGCGTGATAATGTCATCGTAGATCTTGGTAATAATGCTGAAGCACTGTTGCCTAGAGAATTTTTGATCGCACGTGAAGTTTTCCGCATGGGAGATCGGGTTCGGGCCTTGTTATTTGAAATCAGAACTGAAGCGCGAGGGCCGCAGCTAATTTTGAGCCGGACTGCGCCGGGCATGTTGATCGAGCTGTTCAAGATTGAAGTGCCTGAAATATCCGAAGAAGTTATTGAAATCAAGAGCGCTGCCCGCGATCCGGGTTCACGTGCCAAAATTGCAGTTAAAACCAATGATAAGCGGATTGATCCTGTCGGCGCCTGTGTCGGAATGCGTGGTGCCAGAGTCCAGGCTGTCTCCGGTGAATTGGGTGGGGAGCGCGTTGATATCATTGTGTGGGATGACAATCCGGCACAGTTAGTGGTGAATGCTATGGCGCCAGCCGAAGTGGCATCCATCGTTGTGGATGAAGATTCACACTCCATGAATGTAGCGGTTGCTAATGAAAATCTTGCTATGGCGATTGGTCGCGGTGGTCAGAACGTTCGCCTGGCCAGTGAGTTAACAGGCTGGGAACTGAATGTTATGTCGGTGGAAGATGCCGGCAAGCAGCAGGAAGAAGAAGTAGGTCAATACGTTAATCTGTTTATGAAGCAGCTGGATGTCGAAGAAGATTTAGCGATCGAGCTGGTCAACGAAGGCTTTACTTCGCTTGAAGAAGTCGCGTATGTACCTATTGAAGAGATGTTGGAAATAGAAAGCTTCGACGAAGATATCGTTGAAGAATTGCGCCGTCGTGCTAAGGATGCCTTATTAAATCAGGCCTTAGCCTCGGAAGAGAAACTTGAAGGTAAAGAGCCTGCAGAAGACTTGTTGACAATGGAAGGTATGGATCAGCACTTGGCGCTGGTTTTGGCAAGTAAAGGCATTATCACAATGGAAGATTTAGCAGAGCAGTCGATCGATGACCTGATGGAAATCGATGGAATGGATGAAGAAAAAGCCGGCAAGTTAATTATGACAGCGCGGGCACCTTGGTTTGAAGGCCAGGATTCGTAACGACGGGAGTCAGGAGGAAGAATTATGTCTGAAGTAACTGTCAAACAACTGGCAATAGATATTGGGGCTCCAGTAGAACGGCTGTTGAAGCAAATAACAGATGCGGGTTTAGATTCGAGAGATGAGAATGCAACCGTCTCTGATACTGAAAAGCAGACCCTGCTTGCGTTTTTGAAAAAAATGCACGGTGAATCTGATGCAGAGCCACAAAAAATTACCTTAAAACGTAAAACAACATCAACCCTTAAAATGTCTGCGGGCCAGGGTAAGTCGAAAACGGTTAATGTAGAAGTAAGAAAGAAGCGAACTTACATCAAGCGACCAGATGTTGCGCTTGAATTAGAACAGCAGAAAAAAGATGAAGCCGAGCGGGCTGCAAAATTAGCTGAAGAAGCCGCTGCCAGAAAAGCGGAGCAGGAGCGTGAAGCAGAAGAGCAGGCGCGTTTGGCAAAAGAAGCCGAAGAGAAGCGTTTAGCAGAAGAGCAAAAGAGCAGCAAAGCGAAGCCTGATGTCGAGACGATTATCGATCCGGCTATTGTTGCACCTATCGATCTTGAAGCCGCAGAAAAGAACAAAAAGAACCAGAAGAAAAAGGAAAAGGAAAAACCTGAAGTTCTGCTTGATGATCTTGATGGCAAGAAGAAGCATAACAAGTCTGCAGGGCATCGTGGTCCAAGAAAGCGTGAGCTTGATTTCAAAACAGTGATTATTGATGATCTGGTTGACGACGTGGATATGCCACGCAAACTGAAATCCAAAAAGAAAAAGGTCAAGAAAACGCATGCCTTTGAAATGCCGAGTACACCCGTTGTTCGTGAAGTAAGCATTGGCGAGACCATTATTGTCAGCGAACTTGCGGATAAAATGTCTTTAAAAAGCTCTGCAGTCATCAAATGTTTGATGGGTATGGGAGTAATGGCAACGGTAAATCAGGCAATCGATCAGGAAACGGCTGCCTTGGTTACTGAGGAGTTGGGCCATAAG
>JBFHPN010000247.1:0-4403 GCA_041592735.1 Oleiphilaceae bacterium
GGCGCTTTTAGTTCAAAAGTTTGGTGGAACGTCGGTTGGTTCAGCGGAGAGAATAGCCTCGGTTGCGCGAAAGGTGGCGTCATTTCGAGCTCAGGGTCACGATTTGGTCGTGGTCGTGTCAGCTATGAGTGGGGAGACAAACAGATTGCTGGCGCTGGCTTCTGAAATAACGGACGAGCCTAATAAGCGTGAACTGGATGTCCTGGTTTCTACAGGTGAGCAGGTGACTATTGCTTTACTGGCCATGGCGCTGGAGGAGGCGGGTTGTCAGGCCAAGTCCTATACGGGGGCTCAAGTGAAGATCCTTACGGATCAGGCCTACACCAAAGCCAGAATTGTAGATATCGATGAAGAACATATCAGAGGTGATCTTGCGCAAGGCCGCGTTGTTGTGGTTGCAGGATTTCAGGGGGTTGATGAGTTTGGTAATATCACGACCCTGGGTCGTGGCGGTTCAGACACTACGGCAGTTGCCTTAGCGGCTGCGTTAAAGGCTGATGAATGCCAGATTTATACCGACGTCGATGGCGTTTATACCACAGATCCCCGGGTGGTTAAGTCTGCCCGTCGTATGGATAAAATTACGTTCGAGGAGATGCTTGAAATGGCAAGCCTCGGCTCTAAGGTTCTACAAATCAGGTCTGTAGAATTTGCGGGTAAATATAATGTGCCTTTACGGGTGCTATCCAGTTTTGAGGATGGCCCGGGTACTTTAATTACAACTGAGGGTGATGTACAAATGGAGCAGCCACTAGTTTCAGGGGTAGCATTTAATCGAGACGAAGCTAAATTGACCTTGGTTGGTGTGCCCGATACTCCGGGGATGGCTTCAAAAATACTTCGCCCAATCAGTGATCAGAATATTGAAGTTGATATGATCGTTCAAAATGTCGGCTTGGATAAAAAAACAGACTTTACTTTTACTGTGCACAGAAATGATTACAAAAAAGCAAAAGCTGTATTACAGGAAGTATGTGAGAAATTAGGTGCTGATAGCGCAACAGGTGATGATCGAATTGCGAAAGTGTCGATTGTCGGTGTGGGTATGAGGTCTCATGCAGGTGTCGCTACGACCATGTTTGAGGCGCTATCCAACGAAGGTATAAATATCCAGATGATTTCGACTTCTGAGATAAAAATATCTGTTGTGATTGATGAAAAGTATCTTGAGCTGGCCGTGAGGGCGTTGCACAGTGCTTTTCAATTAGGAGCCGAATCCGCCTGATAGCTGCTTGAATTCTCGATCTCAACTATAACCCATTAAAACTGATGCAACTTAATTCCTTGTGCGACTGTCTTTTTTTGAGATATGCGCGATACTTTATGACTAGACAAGCGCTAAATTTGTCGGATCAATAGGAAATTCTTGGAAGGTTGCGTATAAAAAGGAGCTATAAATGTTAATACTAACCCGTCGTGTAGGTGAAACTCTAATGGTTGGTGATGAAGTAACTGTCACTGTACTAGGTGTTAAAGGAAATCAGGTCAGAATAGGTGTGAATGCGCCTAAAGATGTTTCTGTGCATCGTGAAGAGATTTATCAGCGTATTCAAAAAGAAAAAACGGATGCTCAGCAGTCAGATGAGTAACTTGCTTTGTTTCCAGCTCTTAGAGAGTTCTTCGGGCGCTGGAAATTAGTATATTGTTCAATAAGTAATCAGGTTTTTGAATATTTAAAAATAATTAGTCGTGGCGGTTGGCATTTAAAATAAATGTGTTAATATACGCCGCGTCTTAAGGAGAGATGGCCGAGAGGCTGAAGGCGCGCCCCTGCTAAGGGCGTATGGGGTAACACTCATCGAGGGTTCGAATCCCTCTCTCTCCGCCATAGACACTTGCACTTCTTTTGATTTGTAAGTCTACATTAAAGTTTAGCGGCTGTAGCTCAGCTGGATAGAGTACCTGGCTACGAACCAGGCGGTCGGAGGTTCGAATCCTCCCAGCCGCGCCACTTTAATGACCTACCTTGCTTTCTATCTAATGCGGCTGTAGCTCAGCTGGATAGAGTATCTGGCTTCGAACCAGGTGGTCGCAGGTTCGAATCCTGCCAGCCGCGCCATTCCTTTTATCAATTCATTGTTACAGCTAACATTTACTTTCCTTTTAGTAGATGGGCTCGATTCATCTAATTAAAAAATCTTGTTTTGCGTTTATCTGATTATTCTGTGTTTGCGTGTGTTGCCTCATATTGCGTTAGCAGGTAAATTAGCAGGGCTTTAGATTTAAGCGCTAGATTGTATCGGTTGATGATTCGTCAACGATGCATAAATAGACTTAACCAACAATAGAGTAGGTAGTCAAAACATGTCTGAACTTATGTCAGATGCTATCAACCTGATGATCGTCGGGATGGGATTTGTTTTCGTTTTCCTGGTAATTCTGGTTTTTCTAACCAGTTTTATGTCTAAAATGGTGAACAAATATCTTCCTGCACCAGCACCGGTTGCAGCCAAGGCATCTAAACCGAAAAACCAAAATGCGTCGCCTGATGCACAATTGTTAGCAGTACTCTCTGCTGCAGTTTCTGAATATCGCTCAGACCAAAAGAAATGAGCGTAATAAAGACTGAACCTTTAAAGAAGGCTTAACAAATGACTGACTCAAAGAAAAAATTGGGTATTACTGATGTGGTACTTCGTGATGCACATCAATCTATCCTAGCAACACGTATGCGTATTGATGATATGCTCCCTATCGCCGAGAAACTTGATCAAGTAGGTTATTGGTCGCTCGAATCCTGGGGTGGCGCAACATTTGATTCTTGTATCCGTTTTATCGGTGAAGATCCCTGGGATCGTATTCGTGAACTTAAAAAGGTAATGCCAAAAACCAAGCAGCAAATGCTTCTGCGTGGTCAGAACTTGCTTGGCTATCGCCATTATGCTGATGATGTTGTTGATAAGTTTGTTGAGCGAGCAGTTAAAAACGGCGTTGAGGTTTTCCGCGTTTTTGATGCCATGAATGATCCTAGAAACCTAGAGCGTGCGTTGAAAGCGGTTAAAGCAAATGGTGCACATGCCCAGGGCACGCTGTCTTACACCACCAGCCCGTTTCATACGATAGAAAGCTGGGTTGAGCTGGCTAAACAAATTGAAGATCTGGGTGCAGACTCCATAGCCATTAAAGATATGGCTGGCATTTTAACGCCTTATGCTGCATTCGAACTGGTCAGTCGTTTAAAAGCACAAACCAATCTTGAGGTGCAGTTACATGCGCACGCTACCGCTGGTCTGTCTGATATGACCATTTTGAAAGCGGTTGAAGCGGGTATTGATCGTGTTGATACTGCCATCTCTTCTATGTCCATGACCTATGGTCATACTGCAACAGAAAGTGTGGTAGCGGCGTTGGCTGGTACAGATCGTGATACCGGTCTTGATATTACCTTAATTGAAGAAATAGCAGCTTATTTCCGCGAAGTGCGTAAAAAGTATGCGAAATTTGAAGGTTCTTTGCGAGGAACAGATTCGCGTATTCTGGTTGCGCAAGTACCGGGCGGCATGCTGACCAATATGGAAAATCAGCTAAAAGAGCAAGGTGCGGCTGATAAATTCGATGCCGTACTGGCCGAGATTCCACGTGTAAGAGAAGATCTTGGTTTTATTCCTCTGGTCACGCCAACATCACAGATTGTTGGTACGCAGGCTGTGCTGAATGTGTTAACAGGTGAGCGTTATAAATCAATCTCTAAAGAAACAGCAGGTATCTTGAAAGGTGAATATGGTGCTGCACCTGCGCCTTGCAATAAAGAGCTGCAGGCACGTGTACTCGACGGTAAAGAGCCAATCACTTGTCGCCCTGGTGATCTTCTTGAGCCCGAGATGGATAAGCTGACGGATGAGCTGAAAAAGGCGGCTCAGGAGAAAGGCTTTAAACTGGCAAGTGAAGTCGTTGATGATGTTTTAACGTATGCACTGTTCCCGCAGATCGGTCTTAAATTCCTCGAGAATCGAGGAAATAAAGCTGCATTTGAGCCTGTGCCAAGTGCTGATGATGTTAAAGGCTCCAAAGGTGGAAAAGGTGTTTACACCATCAACGTCAATGGCCAGTCTTATGTTGTTGAAGTTGAAGAAGGTGGCGATATCACCGGTATGGTGCCAGTTAAGGGTGGTGCATCATTAACAGGTTCTGCGCCAGCAGCAGCTCCGGCTAATTCAGGCGGTAGCCCGGTGCCGGCACCATTAGCAGGTAATATTTTCAAAGTTCTTGTTTCTCCTGGTGATGAGGTGGAAGAGGGTGAGCTGTTGATCATTCTTGAAGCCATGAAAATGGAAACGGAAATTCGTGCACCACGCGCCGGTACGGTTGGCAGCATCACTGTCAAGGTAGGTGATTCTGTTGCTGTTGGCGATACGCTTCTCAATCTATAACGAAAGGTTCACGAAAAATGGAGAATTTACTCA
>JBFHPN010000248.1:0-4398 GCA_041592735.1 Oleiphilaceae bacterium
CATGGCCCGACATTCTTCTCACACACTTTCACTTGGCGACGCGCGTAATTGATATGTCCAATACCAGCATAACTGCCACACCAAGCAAGACAAGTGATACTCGTCCACTAACAGACCACCTGGATCTGGAGTTACTGCATTTGGGTATTTTGCAGCTTGGCCTGGAAAACAACCCTTTACTGGTTAAATTTACCGCCGCCTGCAACAGCGATATTACCGAAAGCATCAACGAGCTCAAACACAGCAAAACGCCTGCAAAGCTGGCTAAAAACCTGTTAGCCAACAGTAAGCTTATTTTCGATAATATGTATCTGCAGGGTGAGGATATTCAGTCCTTATTGGCTCTCAAAGCCTGGTTGATGGATCAAATCCTTTGTGCGCTTTGGCAGCGCTTCAACTTCAATGATGAAGTCAGCCTGATTGCAGTGGGCGGCTATGGCCGGGGCGAGCTGCAACCCCACTCCGATATTGACCTTCTTATTTTAATTCGCGACCAGTTAAATGATGAACTGGGTGAAAAAATTTCCGCCTATATCACCCTCTTATGGGATTTAAAACTCGATATTGGCCACAGCGTCCGCACGATAGAAGAATGTATCAGCTCGGCCCGCGAAGACGTCACCATCGCCACCAACCTCTTGGAAACACGCACCATTGCCGGAGAAAGCAGTTTATTGTCTGCCATGTCTGTCAGGGTATATTCGGATGAGGTATATACCTCAAAAGCCTACTTTTTGGCCAAGCGGGAAGAACAGCGTGAACGTCACGAAAAATATAGTGGTACAGAATACAATCTTGAGCCGAATCTGAAATCGTCTCCCGGCACCTTGCGAGACATTCAAACACTCGCCTGGATCACGAAACGCCACTTTGGCCCCGACGCACCGACTATACGCTCCCGTTATCACTTCTTAACAGACGATGAATTCAACATGCTGGTCAAGGGCGAGGCCTTTTTATGTCGTTTGCGTTACGGCCTGCAGATGATCGCCAACCGCAACGAAAACCGGCTGCTCTTTGAGCACCAACGTAAACTGGCCAAAATACTGGGGTTTACCGATAACAGCAAAAAACTGGGTGTTGAGCAGATGATGCAGCGCTATTTCCGCGTCGTCCTCGGGCTGGCGGAATTAACCGACGTTATTCTGCAATATTTTGATGAATTTTATTTGAATCCTGAACGGGATCATCAGATTCAAAAACTAAATAAGCGTTTCCAGTTAAATCATGGCTATATTGAAGCGGTGGATGCCAACGTTTTTGAACGTTCACCTTATGCCCTAATCGAAATTTTCTTGCTGCTGGCACAAAACCCGCAATGTAACGGCATAAAAACCACAACCATCCGGCAAATCCGTGAACATAAATATCTGATCGACGACAGTTTCCGCAACGATCTGGCTAACACCTCTTTGTTTGTAGAGATTCTGCGCACACCGCATGCCTTGCATGAAACCCTCAACGCCATGCTCAAATATAATGTTCTGGGCCGCTATTTACCGCCCTTTGGCAAGATCATCGGCCAGATGCAGCACGATCTTTTTCATTGCTACACAGTGGATGCACACACGATTCGTTTAATACGCAACCTGATCACCCTGGAACAACCTGTTGCTCAGCGTGAATTCCCTTTAGCCTCTCGTTTGCTGAAAAATATACCAAAGCGCGAACTTCTCTACGTTGCAGGTTTATTTCACGATATCGCCAAAGGCCGGGGTGGCGACCACTCCGAACTGGGCGCGGTAGACGCGCTGGAGTTTTGTGAGCATCATCATTTCAGTGAGCGAGATACCAGGCTTGTATCATGGCTGGTTGAGCATCATCTAGTGCTGTCCATGACATCACAAAAACGTGATATAGATGACCCGGAAGTCATTCATGAGTTTGCCTCACAAATCCCTAGTTTGACGCATCTGGAATACCTGTATGTGCTCACGGTATGCGATATCGCTGCGACCAACCCCAACCTCTGGAGCAGCTGGCGAGCGACTCTGCTGCAACAACTGTACATTGAAACGCGCCGAGCCATCCGTCGCGGCCTGGAACAACCGGTAGACCGGAATGAATGGATTTCTGCCACGAAGCAAGAAGTGCGCACCCTGTTATTTGATCAGGGCTTTGCTGCCAAAGACGTCGATAACCTCTTGGATTCCTTTGAAGATGACTACTTTCTGCAAGACTCAACCGCTGATATCGTATGGCAAATCTCGGAAGTGCTAACACACGGGGAATCCGACGAACCCCTGATCATCATCCGCGATACCAAAACCCAATTCGGGGAAGGCTTCAGCCAGATCATGGTGTATGTGCGCTCTAAAAATAACCTGTTTGCCGCCACGACAGCCGTTCTGGAACAATTAAATTTGAACGTTTTGAACGCCCGGATCAGTGCATCCCGCGGCAACTTCAACCTCAGCCATTACATCGTCACCGATGCACTGCACCGCCCACTGGCGAGCGACGCAGAACGCAAGGAACAAGTCAGACAGCGGCTTTTTGAAGAACTGGACGATCCGGAAGACTATCCGGAGATTATTCAACGGCGAACACCACGACAACTGAAACATTTTTCGTTCCCGACCGAAGTCACCTTCAGTAACGATATGATTAATCAGCGCACCGTGATGGAAGTCGTCACACCTGACCGCCCCGGCCTGCTGGCGCGGATCGGGCAAATTCTGCTGACCCATAAACTCACCTTATTAAATGCGCGTATTGCAACGCTGGGTGAGCGCGTAGAAGACGTGTTCTTTATCTGCGACGCCGAGGGCTACCCCATCAGCGAAGCGTCTCTGTGCGAAACCCTGCAACACGAAATATGCACACAACTCGATGAACAAGTAGAAACTGACTCATGAATCCAGACTTGAAGAAACTTCAGCCCTATCCCTTCGAAAAACTGAATCATCTGCTCGGACAAGTTGACGCCAACCCGGCACTGCGACCTATTTCCCTGTCTATTGGCGAACCCAAACATCCCGCTCCAAAAGTAGTGCTCGATGTGCTGCATCAGGAAATGGCCAAAGTGTCTGTGTATCCGAGTACCAAAGGCCTGCCAGAACTTCGTCAGGCCATCGCCGACTGGGCAATCAAACGCTTCCATTTAACCGCGCTAGACAGCGAAAAGCATATCCTGCCGGTAAATGGTACTCGTGAAGCATTGTTTGCGTTCACCCAGGCGGTGATTGATCGTTCTAAAAATGCGCTGGTCGTCAGCCCGAACCCTTTCTACCAAATTTATGAAGGTGCCGCTTATCTTGCAGGTGCCAATCTGAAACTGTTGGCGACAAATAAAGAAAACAATTTTATTCCCGATTATGCAAGTGTGCCGGAATCCGTCTGGCAAGAGTGCCAAATACTTTTTATCTGCTCTCCCGGTAATCCTACTGGCGCGGTCACCCCAATGGAGACGCTGAAAACCCTTATCCATCTTGCAGACAAGCATGACTTTGTGATCGCTTCTGATGAGTGTTATTCAGAAATCTATTGTGATGAATCAAGGCCTCCCATCGGCTTATTACAAGCCTGTGCAGAGCTGGGCAGACACGATTACCACCGCTGTGTGGTTTTTCACAGCCTCTCCAAGCGCTCTAACCTGCCTGGCATGCGCTCGGGCTTTGTCGCAGGCGATGCCGCCATCATGGCCGACTTCCTCAAATACCGCACTTATCATGGCTGCGCGATGTCTGTTCAGAACCAGTTAGCCAGCATCGCGGCCTGGAATGATGAACAACATGTACAAGAGAATCGCCTGGCTTATCGCAACAAGTTTAAAGCGGTACTCGAGATTCTGCAGCCGGTCATGCGCATCGAACAAACAGATGCCAGCTTCTATTTATGGCCTGAAACGCCCATATCCGATGAAACCTTTGCGCAGCAATTATATGCACAGGAAAACGTGACCGTGCTTGCCGGCAGTTATCTTTCTCGCACGGTGGATGGTATTAATCCGGGCGCCAACAGAATCCGCATGGCATTAGTCGCTTCAGAAGCCGATTGCATCGAAGCCGCACAACGCATCAGACGTTTTGTGCAAAGCCTGTAAGACACGCTGCATACCAGGAGAAAACAATGAGCACCATTACAATGTATGGCATAAAGAATTGCCAGACGATGAAAAAAGCCATGACCTATCTGGAAAACAACGACATTAACTATCAGTTTCACGATTACAAAAAACAGGGCATCGATGCCGACACACTGACATCCTGGCTCAAGCAAAAACAGCGTGATGAAATCATCAATAAACGAGGCACTACCTGGCGTAAACTCGCCGAAGAAGACAAGAAACTCGATGATGACCAGGCAGCCATTGCGCTGATGATCAAACAGCCTTCTATGATCAAGCGCCCCGCCCTGATGGTCGACGGCACACTTTATCTTGGTTTTGATGACGTA
>JBFHPN010000249.1:0-4391 GCA_041592735.1 Oleiphilaceae bacterium
ATCAAGTTCCGCTAAGATTCGAATTACTATCACCCGCGCTCAGGCCCTTGCAAACAACGAGTGATCTGAAGCATTTTTGGAATAACTCCTACCACGATATTGCTAAAGAAATGCGTGGGCGCTACCCAAGACATCGCTGGCCAGAAAATCCTTTACTTGAAAAACCAGGGCACTCGCTTAAAAAAACTCGCAGCTGATCCATCACCTTGCTGCACCATCAATCAGACAGCTTTACCAAAGTCTTTGTTTCGAGTTTTTTTCTGTATTTATCCTATACTCTTCTAAACAGCACACAAACGGGTAAATAGCGATGACCCAGGAGTTCAAAGATTCTAGAGGTTTATCTTTTTTGAAAAAGGCCAATACTGACAACATAAACGCTGCTCAAAAACTGCGCCTTCAACGTCTATCGATGTCCTGTCGATCCTATTTGTTCACCTTTTCTCTGGTGTGTTTTTGCTGGCTTCAAGGGATGATCAGCGTGCCCATTGTCATTCAGTATGCAGTATCGGTGCTGCTCCTGAATCTAATCTTTTTTGTGCTTATCAAGTCAAATTATAATTTACGCTATTCAGACCCAAGCATGACCTTCGCACAAATCATTGTCTCTATTGTGCCCCCCATGTATGTCATGTACTTTCTGGATTCCGGACAGGCCCGGTCGGTCTTTTTATACCTCGGAATCGTACCTGCGCTTTATGGCATCCTGGCACTCAATACACTTCAATTTATGAAAGTTGCTCTCTGGTATGTGTTTGTTTTCGGTCTTTTAATTGGCACCTTAGCCGTTTACCGATCCTCGGCCATGGATGCATCATTAGAAGTTATCCAACTTCTTGCCTTAGTGCTCGTAATGACTCAGCTGGCATGGATTGGCGGCTATATCAATAATTTGAGACTCAAGCTTCGCAAACGAAACCATGAACTGCAAACCAGTACTGAACAACTCGCTGAAGCGCTTGACAGAATTGGAGAACTTGCACGCAGAGATGAATTAACCGGCCTATATAATCGCAGACATTTATTCGAAGTGCTTGATCAGGAATGTGAGCGTGTCCGCCGAAAACATGAGACATTCTGTATTTGTATTGCTGATGTCGACTATTTTAAACAGGTAAATGATACTCGCGGACATCAGGTAGGCGATCAGGTATTGTGTTCCGTGGGTCAGAAAATCAGTGAAGGCTTACGAAATATCGACTGTATAGGGCGATATGGCGGAGAAGAGTTTTTAATCGTGCTGCCACAAACGGCGCTGGAAGGAGCGATGATCAAAGCAGAAAACATTCGCCAGCAAATAGAACAACTATCCTTTAACCAGCAAGGTGAAACCTTTAAAGTTACCTTATCTATTGGGGTTGCTGAACACACCATTAACGATAACATTGACAACACCATACTGCGTGCCGATAAAGCGCTTTATCAGGCTAAAAACAGTGGCCGCAATAAAACTATCGCAGCCACTGCTTAAGCCAGGCGGGTAATATCTTCTGCTGGTTGAATCGCAACGATTACTTGATTAATTCCCAGCGTTGGTAAATATCTTCTGGCCAAAAATGCTGAAAATAGGCAATAACTGCATATTTTTCGGAATCAGACAGGCTATCTTTAAACGCTGGCATTTTACCTCCAAACGGAATACCTCCATCATTTATTACCTTGAGCAATACCTCAATAGAATGATGCCAGGCATGTGCTGTACCATTTAATGGGGGTGGCGGATAGGAGCCGTCAGCCAATGTTTTTTTCCACTCCTGAGTACCTTTTGCATCTTCCAGGTGACAATGGATACAATTGGCAAGGTACACTTTTTTTCCTACCTCAACCTGTTCAGCCGTATACCAGCGACCTGTTACCTTCTGCTCATTGTTGATTTCCGACTCGTCTGAACATGCCGAAATACCTATGAATAGCGCGCCTATTAAAACAGACTTTAATCGATTTATCTTACTTGACATCTTTAGGTATTCCTCGCACTTTCCATAGAAAATAAACAACGGGTAAAACCAGTAACGTTAAGATCAATGTACTTGCCATACCACCCACCATGGGCCCTGCTATTCTTTGCATCACTTCTGAGCCGGTACCGGACCCAAGCATTATCGGGATTAAACCTATAACAACGGTGAGTACCGTCATCATAATCGGTCTGACTCGCAATGCCGCACCCTGCAGAACCGACTGACGCAGACTGCTGGGGCTTAGTGAATGCGATTGATTGCCAGTCTCCCGGATCAAATCCGCATACGCATGATTCAAATACACCAGCATTAAAACGCCTATTTCGATGGCCAAACCAGCTAGTGCGATAAAGCCAACAGCAACGGCAATCGATAGATTAAAGTCCATCCAGTACATGTAACCAATCCCCCCAATCAAGGCAAAGGGCAAGGTTCCGAGGATAATCATCACTTCTTTGACATTTTTGAAATTCAAATAAAGCAAAAACACAATGATGGCAAGCGTTAAGGGCAGAACAATTTTTAGCCTTGCTTCAGCTCTGAGCATATATTCATATTGCCCTGACCAGTTAACAGAATAACCAGCGGGTAAGATTAATTCGTCTGCCACAATCTTTTGGGCTTCTGCCACGTAAGATCCAAGATCACGCCCGCTGATATCCACCAGCGTCCAGCCATTTAAGCGCGCATTTTCACTTTTAATTCCCGGTGGCCCATCCGCAATGTATATATCAGCGACATCCCCAAGGCTAATCGTTTGTTTGGTGGGTGTCACGATAGGCAACTCTTTGAGTTTTTCTTCAGAATCACGGTAGTGTTGAGGGTAGCGAAGATTAACGGGGTAACGTTCAAGCCCCTCGACCGTTTCGGTCAGATTCATTCCGCCCACCGCTACACGTATAACCTGCTGTATTTCCTCAATTGCGAGATTGAATCGGGCTGCACGCTGCCGGTCTATATCAATTTTGATATAGCGCCCTCCGGCCACTCGCTCTGAATAAACAGAAGCCGTACCTTCAATTTTGGGCAAAATAGTTTCAAGCTGCTTGCCGATTTTTTGAATTTCATTTAAATCGGGCCCCGCAATTTTGATACCCACCGGCGTTTTAATGCCTGTAGACAGCATATCAATTCGCGTTTTTATGGGCATAACCCAGGCATTGGTCAAGCCGGGAAAGGACACCAGTGAATCTAATTCCTTTCTTAAAGACTCACTGGTCATACCTTCACGCCATTGTGCTTTGGGTTTTAACTGTATGAAGGTTTCTATCATGGTTAGCGGAGCAGGATCCGTCGCGGTTTCTGCTCTGCCTATTTTCCCGAAAACACTTTCCACCTCTGGCACAGTGCGAATTAATTTGTCAGTTTGCTGAAGAATTTCCCTGGCCTTTCCGATAGACACCCCGGCATAGGTCGTAGGCATGTACATCAGATCGCCCTCATCAAGCGGCGGCATAAATTCACTCCCCAAACGGCTAGCAGGCCACACGCCAAGCACTAGTAAAAGGGCAGCAACCATCAACACAGATTTCGGATAATGCAGGCAGGCAGACAACACAGGCTTATACACTGCAATAAGTAAACGATTCAAAGGGTTTTTATGCTCTGGCAAAACCTTACCACGTATAAAATACCCCATTAATACCGGCACAAGGGTAATAGCCAGGCCTGCTGCAGCTGCCATGGCATAGGTTTTGGTAAACGCCAGCGGCGAAAACAACTTACCCTCCTGCGCTTCAAGCGTGAACACCGGCAGAAAGCTAACTGTTATGATCAATAAGGAAAAGAATAAAGGCGCCCCCACTTCAGACGCCGCACGCGCGATCACCTGCCAGCGATTATCCGGAGTCAGGGGGGTTCTCTCTATATGCTTGTGAACATTCTCAATCATTACGATTGCCCCATCGACCATAGCGCCAATCGCAATCGCAATTCCGCCCAGTGACATAATATTCGCATTCAGGCCTTGCACATGCATGATGATAAAAGCTACCAGAATGCCGATAGGTAAACTGATCAACACGACCAGCGAAGAACGTAAATGGAAGAGGAATATTGCACAAATCACGACGACAATAAGCAATTCTTCAAAAAGCTTTTCATAGAGATTTTCGATGGCCGCACTAATCAACCGGGAACGATCATAGACAGGTACAATGTCTACACCTTCAGGTAAACTGTTCTTCAATGCTTCGAGCCGAAGCTTGACCTGACCAATCACCTCTTGGGCATTTTCCCCTGAACGCATAACGATTATGCCACCGACCACTTCCCCTTCACCATCCAGTTCTACGATACCTCTGCGCATTTGAGGGCCCAGACTCACCCGCGCAACATCTTTCAAACGCAAGGGGACGCCTTGTTTATCTGCGCCAAGTGGAATGGATTCAATATCTTCGATTGATTGCAAATAGCCACTTACTCTGATCA
>JBFHPN010000250.1:0-4387 GCA_041592735.1 Oleiphilaceae bacterium
CCCAGCAACCGGCACGATCTGCATACTCCACGTCATCTGTAGCCAGCATAAAAGCGAGTTTCATGGGATTCTCGGCATCCATTTTGCCGCCTTTTACGAACGGCGCCGGATGATGCGCGGTATCATCCCAGGCGAATTGCAGATAGAGGTTCTTGCTATCGTGTGCCGCCTTGACCTGCACCGCAATACTGCCTCGCTTACCGGGAATTAACTGATCTTCCAGTTTTTCACCGCTCACAATTTTCTGGCCAATATCCGCTATTTCTTCTTCATGGCACGCAATGCAGCGATCGCCTTTGGTAAAGGAACGCTTGCCACCATGGTCTCGTCCTAAAATCCACTCCATCGACGCATAGCCTGGATAAAATACGCCAATCTCTTTCGCGGGTATGGCCGCCCAATTAATGGATGATCCCGCTTTCTGTTTTACCGGAGCCGGTGCACCAGCCTTGCTTTGTTCAGCTTTTTTCTCAGAAACGCTCACTTCAGCCTGTTGTGCTTTCACTGCAGCTTGTTGAGCCGCTTCGATAGCTTTCGCTTCAGCTTCTTCTGCTGCTTTTTGCGCAGCATCCAATGCGGCTTGCTTCTCTGCTTCTTTTTCAGCAGCCTCTTTATCCAGGAAAGCTTGCCAATGCGCAGGGATAGCAATGGCTTTTGAGGGGTCAGGTTTGGTTAGCGCTTCCACCTCGTCATCTGTCAGCTGGTCCTGCACCGATTTATGCGCAATACCCTTGTGACAATCAATACAGGTATTGCCGTTCACCATGGCATCCAAGTGCTGTTTACGCGCTCTTGGTTTTTGATCCTCGGGCTGCATGGTCTCGAAATCATGACAGTTCCGACATTCGCGGGAATCGGTGTCTTTCATGGCGTGCCAAACGTTTTTCGCTAACTTTAAACGTTTCGCATCAAACTTCTCAGGGGTATCAATACTGCCGAGCGCCTTGTGCCAAAGCTCGTTAGAGGCTTGAATTTTACGGACAACTTTATGTACCCACGGGTCGGGAACATGGCAATCTGAACACGTCGCGCGAACGCCGCTTCTATTTTGAAAATGTATGGTGTGGGTATATTCTTGATAAACGTTTTCTTCCATTTCATGGCAACTGATACAAAATTCCAAGGTATTCGTGGCTTCCATTGCAGTGTTAAAACCGCCCCAGAAGATGACACCTACCAGCATAAAAAAAAGAGATGCACTGACGGTCGCACCCATCATCACTTTTTTAGACATCAGTGCTTTAAGCTTACTGTTCTCACTCATCGAAGTGTCTCCCTCGAATCCAACAAGACGACTACTTGGCTTAAGTAGCGATTCACCCGGAACAGATCCGGATGAATCGCTGATCTGCGCCTCTATTTAGGTTTTATGATGCATACGGTTATAGACATTGAACTTACCAGTCGGCGTCGTTAAGCCTTTGATTCGTTTAATCTCTTTAAGTGATTTAGCATCGTAGACCACGATTTCGCCTGTTGGATTTTTGCTGTCTTTCAGGTTCCAAACAGATACCCAGACTTCAGTACCTTTCTGGTTGAATTCCATATGCAGAGCAGCTTTACCCACTTCTTCCGTCACGCGAATCGTTTTCACCACTTTACGTGTATCTTTATCGATGACTTTAACGCTTTGTTGGATTTCAGGTTCTGGATGCTTCAACTGATCGGCCCAGACATATTTTGAATCCGGATGCGTACGGATAAACACACCCGCTCCGTCTGTTTCGACGGTGTAACAAAGTTTCCAGGCTTTATCGGCATGCTTGATCGGATCGTTGCCCCATACTGAGACTTCGCCTTTACCAAGATGCGTGGTTGCACCCACAGGGCCACATTCTTTGTCTGTCCAGTTAGCACCTGGACCAGGATGCGGCAAGCTGGCGACATCGATCATGCGCTCAAGTTTCCGTTCCTTGGTATCAATCACGACCATTTTGTTCGATGCATTGGCAGCAATCTGGAAGTAGCGACCACTTGGATCAAAGAAACCATCGTGCAGGAACTTCGCCGTATCAATCTGGTCTATACGCAAGTTGGCAATATCGCTGTAATCCACTTGCCACATCTGGCCCAGTTCTTTAATCGCGACAATCCAGCTTGTTTCATTAGGCGTGTCGTAAATAGCCGCAACTCGCGCCTCATTCACGTATTCACCATCCACGTTAACACCACGTGAAGACACGACTTTCAGCGGCTCCAAGGTACCGGCATCCATAATGACGAAATGTGGTGGCCAATAGCCACCCGCGATGACATATTTGCCGTCACCGGATACTGCGATATCCCTTGCGTCATAAGCCATTTGTGTTTCAGCAACCAACATTTTGTCGGGCGTCTGCCACAAATCAATTTTATTGACCTTGCCATCACGACCAATGGTATACCAGAAACGACCCACCGCATCTTTAGGCTTTCCTATCTTATGATGCTCGGTGCCTTTGATAACATGCACGGCATAACCGGTATCAATATGCGTCACAATTTCATGCTTATCACCATCGATAATGGCCGCTTTACCTGCGTCACGCTCGATAACAACAAAGAAATTCTCCCAATTTCTGCCATGCAAGGGCTTTTTAGGATAATCTTTCAACTCCACATATTGCTTGGTACGCTCCTTCATCATGGCCAAAGACATTTCAGGTGGCACGGGTGGCTCCAACTGAATATATTTTGCCAGGATGTCGATCTCCTTCTTAGAAAAGGTATCATCAAAATTGTTCATACCGCCTTCGGTACCCAATTCAATGATTCTCGCCAAGCGTTGTGTTCCTTTTTTCAAGGTATCTTCCGGCAATAACGCTGTACCGGTCGCACCTTTGCGTAACACCCCATGACAACCTGCACATCGCTGGAAATACATGGTCTTGGCTTGTTCAAACTCTTCAGGCGTCAGGGTTGGTGCAGCTTCATTAGCGGCATTGACGTTTGCAGTCATCCCGACACCCATGGCGAGTAACCATGCTGAAAAGGCTAGTTTTGTTTTCTTCATCGTTTGCGAACTCCTATGTTTTTGATATTGGTCGCGATTGCGTTTCTGAGTTTTTTTGAGCTTACCCTCCACGTAAGCGCAATCTGTTGCACTGTTTAGACATCTAGTTAACGGTTTATGTTTGCAACATTGATGGTTAAACAACTTCGGCCTTTTGCGATGCGCAGAGTTAAACTCTCATGCGGCCGCCGATTTATGAAGCTCACCAAGTAGGTAAATTGCTACCCACTTGTAAGTAAAATCAGCCTTAAAATACTTCCGACTTGATCTTGATCAAATCTGAAGGCACTGCCTGAAGCCATACTTCAACCATCAAGTTATATGACAGACAATTAATCACACACAATTTCCATGCCACGAGATAACTGATTGATTTGTAATGCATTAATTTGAAAGCTATTCAAAATGACAGCTTGCTTATGTTTTCATCAAGACAACACAGGTGTCACCATGACAACGAAAAACCAGTTTTTTAATGCTATTGCTAACATCGTCGAGACGCTGCCCAAGGACTTGGATCCAACCCAGCGCTACCAGGATTTGCTTGCCAGTATGCAAAGTATTTTCCCCTTCGATGCAGCGGCCGTTCTTAAACTGGACGGGACCGTTTTAACGCCACTTGCAACTCGTGGCTTAAGTGAAGATGTCATGGGGCGCCGCTTTGAAGTAAACCAACACCCTCGACTGGCCAAAGCCTTGCGTTCAAGAGAACCGGTTCATTTCGAAGCCGACTCACCGTTGCCTGACCCTTATGACGGGCTAATTGAAAATGAAGCATTTCACCCGAATGTGCACGACTGCATGGGCATTTCATTATTTGTTGATGAAAAACCATGGGGCTTGCTGACGTTGGATGCCATTAAGCCTGGCACCTTCAACAACCTCAGCGATATTGAACTGAAAACCTTTACCCGACTGACAGAAGCCGCTGTTAAAGCGGCAGAACGAATTCAAAATCTGGAAACAAGTGCCGCACACCATCAATTAGTCAGCCAGATTCTTTCTACAGAATCGCCAGGCCGAATCATTGGGCAAAGCCCATTAATGCTAAAGCTGAAAGAAGAAGTGGACATTGTGGCTCAATCAAACCTCACGGTACTTGTATTAGGGGAAACCGGCGTAGGCAAAGAACTGGTTGCACGCCGGGTTCATTCTTTATCCCCTCGTGCATCCGGCCCGTTGATTTATGTCAACTGTGCAGCACTCCCTGAAAGCATTGCTGAAAGCGAGCTGTTTGGTCATATCAAGGGCGCCTTTTCGGGTGCGGTAAGTGATCGAGCAGGTAAATTCGAAGTCGCACACGAGGGAACCTTATTTTTGGATGAGATCGGCGAGCTGCCTTTGGCAATTCAGCCTAAACTGTTACGCGCCTTGCAAAGTGGCGAAATTCAACGA
>JBFHPN010000251.1:0-4383 GCA_041592735.1 Oleiphilaceae bacterium
ATGGGGATTTTGATAATAGAGCCAGGGGCGACAATGGCATTCGTTTCGATTTGATTATGTTTCACAATATCACTGAGCGTGTATTGGTGATTCAGCAGGTTACCAGAGATACTTTGTAATGAATCGCCCGGACGAAGCGTATAATGCCACTCTTCGGTATATGCATTATTTTCTGCTTGAGCGTGCCCGGATAAACTAACCAGCATCCAAAAAAGTACTAGCAGAATCCCTTTCTGCATAGCAGGGAAAATCTCTATGTTTCGGGAAGTTACTTGATCCGGATGGTTCATATACATCATAACGTGTCTCTACTGCTACGCTGAAACTAATCAGAAAGGCGCTCTAAACGATAACCATGCTGATAGATTGTTTTAATTCTGAAGCCATTATCAGGCTTAATATTTAGCTTTCGTCTCAACCGGCTGACGTGCGTATCCACGGTTCGAGTATTGATATCCTTTGAAATACCCCAGACGCATTCGAGCAAGAAGTCTCTTGAAAGTAATCTGCCTACGTTCTGGAACATAAATACAGCTAAATCGAAATCTTTATCCGTCAATGAAACGGCTTCACCACTTACTTTGATAGTACGTTTGGTGAAATCTATCTCATAAGGGCCGATGACAAAGGTTTCCTGTTCTTCAGTTTCATTACTGGTTCGGCGGCTTAATGCTTTGATTCTGGCATTCAGTTCGCCCGGTCTGGCGGGTTTTACCAGATAATCATCGGCACCTGCATCCAGTGCTGTGATGATATCTTCTTCACTGTCGCGTGATGTTAGAAATAATACGGGTATGCGCCAGTTTAGTTGTGAACGAATGGTTTTAAGCGCCTCTGTGCCATCCATATCAGGGATTTGCCAGTCTAGAATCAGCAAGTCATAACTTTCATGAAGAACTGCGTATACAAATGATTTTCCAGTATGGAAATACTCACAATGATGTTGAGCTGAAACAAGTAAGTCACTAAGGTGTTTTGCCTGGTCGATCTCATCTTCGAGTAACGCAATTTTCATTTAGATCCCCTAAAGATATTTTAGTTATTGGTGTATTCAGTGTAGTTGCTTTTGGGCTTTTAGGTTTAAGAATTTGCGCTCATTCATCTTTGCAGATAGTTTTTTTATTGTCATTAGCAAGTGTGTGCGGCTTTTGTAAAGAATTTTTATGAATCTGACTCTGGCTTACAGATTTAGATAAATAAAAAACAAGCAATAAGGTATGATATGAAAAAGATTAACGGTGGTTGTTTGCATCAACAGTTAAGGCAGTGAGGTAATTGTGAAACGTGAGACGGAATTAAATAAAATTCTTTCATCCAATTTTGATTGTGATTATTTATCGGTCATTAATGAAAGTCATCAACATAGTGTGCCTGAAAATTCAGAAACACATTTCAAGGTGACATTGGTTTCTCAAGAGTTCGCTGGTATGAATAAAGTAAAACGGCATCAGCAAGTGTATAAATTAACAGGTGAGTTGATGGCGCAGGGGCTTCATGCACTTGCGCTGCATTTGTATACCCCTGATGAGTGGCAAAGTTTAAATGAACTATCGCCTGCATCTCCCCAATGTATGGGCGGCTCTAAAAGAGCTTAAAACCAGGTATTTATTATGAGTCAGTTCTTTCAAATCCATCCCGAAAATCCCCAGGTTCGACTGGTCAGGCAAGCAGTCGATATCATCGAAAAGGGTGGGGTGATTGCCTATCCTACAGATTCAGCGTATGCCATAGGTTGCCATCTGGGTGATAAGCATGCAGCTGATCGTATACGGCAGATTCGGCGCTTAACCGATAAGCATAATTTTACCTTGATGTGTCGGGATTTATCCGATATTTCAGTTTATGCAAAAGTAGATAACGCTCAATACAGGCAAATCAAGGCGCATACACCTGGCCCTTACACGTTTATTTTGGATGCGACCAGCGAAGTACCCAGGCGTTTAATGAATCCTAAGCGCAGGCAAATAGGTATTCGTGTTCCAGACAATAAGATTACATTGGATATATTGGAAATGCTCGGGCAGCCTTTGATGAGCACAACCTTGATTCTGCCTGGAGAAGATGTGCCGATGACCGACCCTTATGAAATCAGATCGCTGCTCGAGCATGCGCTTGATCTGGTGATAGATGGGGGTTTTTGTGGTTTTGAAGCCACGTCTGTGGTGGACCTGTCTGACGATACACCAAAAATTATTCGACGTGGCTGTGGGGACGTTTCAGCATTTGAGTAAATTTGGTTTCAGAAAAGCTCACGCATTCAGTACAAAATTAAAATGCGGATGACTCTCGCTTAATCCCGAGTTATCGCTCGCTGCTGGATTTGTCTGCTTGAGTGCCTCATAACGGTGAGCAATATCATTCAGGCGATTAAATTCTTTTTGCTCGCTGATCAGTGAGTTAAAAAGAGAATTCTCTACACCATAGACCTTAGATAATTTAACGACATTGTCGACATAATTCAGGGTGGGTTCTTCTTTGCTCAATTTATCAAATGCCGCCTTGAACATCTTATTGTTGTTCAGGTCAAGACTGAGCTTTTCATGAAGCCCCTCAGGGATTGCCCCTTTTATTTCTATTCGTCCAAACATGTCTTTGCTGACTGAAAGTTGAGTGTGTGGGTTCAGGTTATACTCTGCCAGTTTGCTTTTGAGGGTTTCTTTGATAAACGTTTTTTCTTGTCCGACTTCGCCCTTAAAAGATTCAACCTGAATTTTTTTTACACTTGTCAGGTTCTGTCTCATTAATAAGGTTACCGCATCATCCCTCAGAATAGAGCGTTGACTCTCGTCATGAGAGCCTTTATCAGACGTTTGTTTGTCGGTAGATCCACCTTTTTGATTCAGTTGAGGTGAAAGTTGTAGCGCTTGTTCAGTGGTGATATGTGACATAATTTTGACCTGTCATAATCGAATCGGCAAGATTTGTCCGTTTTTTGACAAAAATTTATGGATATTATGATCTTTGCAATACTGGTACCAATTTAACTGGTCAGAGTGCATGAGGTCTTAAAAAATTGGTTCAGATAATACAGGCCTGTTCTCCTCCAATTAGCCGTCAGGAGGAGAATAGAAGTCAGTAGGAAAATAAAAGTCAGTAGGAAAATAGTGAACAGGAGGAGAAGCGTGGGTTTGAGAGAACCTGGCCTATTGATCGGAATGATAAAAAAGGAAAATATCGACCAATTGGTCGGGCATGACCTCTTCAAACTGACTCATCAATTTATGATTCATGCGTATATCGGCAAATTCATCGGATTCAAATAAGCCAGAAAGGGACATGATAGGCAGCAACAATTCGGCCGCAATATCTTCACCTTTCGTAAACCATGCTTTTTCATTAGCAAAAAAACCTTCGAGAAAACCACAGCACCAACTTTCCAGGCACGCATCGTAATGCCCTGCAATCTCTGATTCTGACTCTGCGGTATAGGGGAGCTCGATGTCGGATTCATCTAAAAGCTGAAGTTTAATCGAACGCGCGATCTCTTCTATGGCCTGAGTGATAAATGCTTCATCTTCTTTGCTTAATGTCGGTGTTTCGTTACCGAATACAAGATCGATAGTTTTCGTATTCGATAATTGAACCGGACCCACTACAGAGGAGCAAATCAGCCCATGCAGCCCAAAATAATCCAGCGCTTCTTCTGCAAGGTCATCAGAAAAAAGAATGGTTTCGAGTTTTTCAATCGTTTCTGCGGATAATGTCATGGTTGAGTCTGCTTAAAATAGAATGCCGCGTGGCGGGTTTTAGGGGAGTATAAACATAAATCAGGAAAAGTTAAGCGATCATCCTTTCTAATTGATGCATTGCGCATCAATCTTCAAATGAAATGATGATCGCCTAGCTGACTAAAGATCGTTTTTAAGTGTACTTTCGTTAGTGGAATCTGCACCCTTAAATTGTTTAAAGGTGTTGGATTCCGCTTGTTCCTTTTCTGCACTATGGGCAATATTGTCCATTGCCTGATCTTCTTGAGCGCTTTTCGCTCTTGGGTCATTATGCGCTCGAGCTACACGATTTGCTTGTCGTCTTCTGGCCGGGCGCTTGATTTGAGGTGTTTCGATTTTCAAGCTTGTTTCTGCTGCCAGTGAAGATGATTCCTTAATTTTATCGGAGTTCTTGTTATCTGGTTGAGCGTTCTCTGGTTTAGCCGCCTGTGCTGATGCAGGAACAGTTACACTATTCGTCTCTGTTTTTTCAGGTGCTGCACTTGTGTTTGCCTTTTCCTTATCGCCTTGATTTGGGCGAGCGCTTCGCTCAGAACGATTTCTTCTGGGGTTGCGGCTTCTTGGTCGGCGAGGTGGTCGAGAATCGCTGGCATCTGAAACTGAGTCTTGTTCAGTTTTTGATTCCTCTGCAGAGGCTTTTTCGGTAGCGTCTTCC
>JBFHPN010000252.1:0-4378 GCA_041592735.1 Oleiphilaceae bacterium
AGAAGATAAAGTGGAATTTCACTAAATTCCTGGTGGATCAGCAGGGTAAGGTGCTCAAACGCTATGCACCCAATACCGAGCCTAAAGATATCGAGGCAGATATTAAAGCGTTGCTTTAAAGGCGCCCGCCACCAGAATCGAAATATGTCTTTTCAGGCTCGTTGCAAACTGGCGGTTAAATACCTGTAAATCCGGTTGTTTTATCACCTCAGCAATAGCGCCGCTGGGGTGGGTCATGTGCCAAGCACCAATTACGGTTTCCTGAATCTGTATGACGAGCTCAGTGGCAGCGGCATCACTTAAGCCTCTGCCATCCGGGTGCTGTCTGATCTGATCTCTGAATTGCGCGGTCAGCGCCAAAATCCTTTTTTTAAAGGCAAACGCTTCTTCGTGTGTCAGGTTTCTTTCGAGGATGGAGTGCAAGATAGCACTTAGCTTGCAGTAAAGGGGCTGTTTGATGAGCGCCTGGCCGATGGCCTCAGCAAGAGGGATTTGCTGAAGATGTTCACTTTCCTTGACGAGTGCTTCCAGGCTTTCTATGAAAAGTGCCAGGAAAAGCGATTCTTTGTTCCTGAAATAGCGGTAAAGTGCGGCTTTAGTGATGCCCACATCCGCAGCAATGTGATTTAAATTTACCTCTTCGTAACTCAGGTGTTCAAAGCGCTCCCGTGCCGCCAGCAGTATTTGCTGACGACGCAATGCTTTTTGTTGAGGGTTGTTTGCGCGTTGTTTGATGAAACACTTTGTCAAGCTTGTAACCATCCTGCCAGTTTACGGGTAATGCATCGAGGCGACAGTTTAGCAGACCACACGCCAAAAATATTCTTCCAGCCGGTAATAACGATGGCTCGGCGTTTTTTTGCGAGTGCAATTTCAACCACCCTGGCCGCTGTCATGGCGCCGGCTTTAAAAAGTTTTGTATCAGTCATATTGGCAGCTGCGGCAAATTCAGTATGTGTGGCTCCCGGGCAGAGGGTGCTGACGCTGATACCCGTCGTTTTTAACTCTTCATGCAATGCCTCAGAAAAAGACAGAACAAAGGCTTTGCTTGCATAGTATACCGCTAGATTCGGGCCTGCCTGAAAAGCTGCGGTAGAGGCTACATTAATGATGAATGCACCTGGCTGTTTACGAAGCTTGGGCAACAGACGATAGGTGAGATCTATCAGGCTGGTGACATTTACCTGAATCATATCCAACTGACGTGCCAGAGGAATAGCAGAAAAAAGCCCGCGTTCACCAAAACCGGCATTGTTGATCAGCCCGTCCAGTTGCCAGCCTTGTTCATCAATGGCATCTGCAATCTGCTTGCTTCCATCCGGGCTTGCCAGATCCGCACTGATTATCTGGGTCTGAATGGCATAGTTGTTTTCAAGCTCGGTTGCCAGTGCTTCAAGCTTATCTTTTCGGCGTGCGGTTAAAATTAAATTTTGCCCCTGTTGAGCTAATTGTTTAGCAAATTCGCTGCCCAGCCCGGCGCTGGCGCCCGTTATTAAGGTGTATTTCATAAGATGTCTCGTTCTTTTGATAAGGGTGTATTTGAGTTGTCTTGGTCATAGATATTGCTGTAAGTAACCTCGGGTTACTTAATGGCTGGTAGCATAATCCTATTTCATAAGGTTGTAAATAACCCTGGGTAACTTAATGGGATTTTATTAATTACACTTATGGGTGTTGCATCTGTAAGCTTGTCGATATAATGAGCGGCTGTTTTAAAAAGGTCGGATGAATGATAACGAATGATAAAATACTGCGGATGCCGGTGGTTTTCTGCTGTATTTGTTTGGTTTTTATGTGGGGGGGGATCACAGGCACTGCCTTTGCTGCGTCCGATGCTCAAGCTGTGTCAAAGACAGCGGGGCAGCCACTCAATGTCGTGACGACATTCAGTATTCTTGCCGATATGGTCAGCCAGCTCGGCGGTGAGCGTGTGCGCGTAGACACATTGGTAGATTGGGATGAGGATGCACATGTTTTTCAGCCTACACCGGATGACGTCAAGCGTGTGGCAAAAGCAGATCTTCTGATTTTGAATGGCCTGGGTTTTGAAGGCTGGTTGTCCCGACTGTTAACCGCGGCAAATTATCAGGGTGTGGTGGTTGAGGCGACCCGGGGTGTGGATCTGATCCGAATGAATTTGCGGGCAGAAGCGGTACCTTATTACAAGCAAAGCGCGGCGAGTGTTTATGATCCGCATGCCTGGCATAGCGTGCAAGCTGCGTTGCATTACATTGAAAATATTGCCGGTGCTTTGATCAAATTAGACCCTGCGCATACAGCCTATTACCAGCAAAGGCATCGTGCGTATATTGGGCAGCTGGAGGCGTTGGATGAACGCATCCGCAGTGCACTCAATCGTATCCCGGAAGCCAACCGGCGCTTGGTGGTTCCGCATAATGCTTTCGCCTATCTGGCACGCGATTATCACTTGCATATTCACAGTTTGCAGGGCATGAGTACGGATTCTGAAGTCAGTGCAGCGGATATGGTGCATCTGGTTCGTTTGATTAAAGGGCTGGGTGTTAAGGCTATCTTTACTGAAACCAATGCCGATCAGCGACTGATCCGGGTTATCGACGCTGAAACAGACGCAAACATTGAAGGCGTTTTGATATCAGGCGCCTTATCCAGACAATTAGCCCCTACTTACCTCGATATGATGCAGTACAATCTCGAAAAGATACTCCAGGGTTTGAATAAGTAATCTCCCTGATTCACTATGTCTTTCTCTGACCAGTTCATTGGAAATAAAAAAAACAGAGAACTCTCTGCATATTCTTAGCTCCGCTTCTATACTTTTCTGTTACGGGTTGATCATAACCGCCCAAACACGAGGAAGAAGTGAGATGAAAGAAACGCCCATAGATACCTACCTGAAATTGTTGTCGGCCAAAGACGGCTCCGATCTTTACCTGAGTACCGGTGCACCGCCTTGCGCTAAGTTTCAGGGAGCCTTAAAGCCCCTGTCACAAACCGCCTATAAACCTGGTGAGTTAGAGGCGATTGCGCTGCAGATCATGGATGCTGAGCAGCGTCGGGCATTTGAAGAAGATCTGGAAATGAATCTGGCGATCTCCATACCTTCGGTAGGACGGTTTCGGATTAATATTTTTAAACAGCGTAATGAGGTATCCATCGTTGCGCGAAATATTAATACGGATATTCCGAATTTTGATCAGCTCAAACTGCCTCCTGTGTTGAAAGAACTGGTGATGGAAAAGCGAGGCCTGGTGTTATTTGTGGGCGGAACCGGTTCCGGTAAGTCGACATCACTGGCAGCGCTGATTGATCATCGCAACAGCACCTCTTCCGGGCATATCATTACCATTGAAGACCCCGTGGAATATGTTCACCGTCATAAGAAAAGTATTATTAATCAGCGGGAAGTGGGTGTTGATACCCGTTCCTTCCGTAATGCCTTGAAAAATACGCTACGTCAGGCACCGGATGTAATTCTGATTGGCGAAATTCGCGATCGGGAAACCATGGAGCACGCCCTGGAATTTGCTGAAACCGGTCATTTGGCTATTTCAACGCTGCACGCAAACAATGCCAACCAGGCGCTGGAACGAATAATTAACCTGTTTCCTGATGAAAAACGCCCACAATTATTAATGGGCTTGTCACAGAATTTACGTGGTTTTGTGTCTCAGCGACTGGTACCGACGGTGGATGGAAAACGATGTGCGGCGGTTGAAATACTGCTTGGAACGAAAACCATTCAAGAGCTGGTGTTAAAAAACCGATTGACTGAAATTAAAGAAATTATGGAGAAGTCGGAAAATCTGGGTATGCAAACCTTCGATACGGCACTCTTCAAATTATATTCTGAAGGGCGGATTACCCTGGATGAGGCAATTGCAAATGCGGACTCTCCGAATAACCTGCGGCTCAAGATAAAATTAAAAGCGGGCGATGCCGAGAAAACATCTTCAGCCAGTGTTGCCCAACCAAAAAGCAGTTTTGGTGAGTTATCACTGGAGGAGATTAAAGAAGAAAAAGAGGATGATCCACCACCCTTCAAGCCTTTTCAGTAGAGTGTCTGCCGATGGGCTTGTTTATAATCGAGATTTCTATGGCTGCGACCCGGGCAGACACACGGGTCTGCCACTCCAGCTGCTCAGGGAATAGAGCAGCCATTATTCATCGCGTTGGCTTGGTAAACTTGGAGAAAAAATAGATCGTTCACGTTTAGAGTAAATCTAATTTAGGGATACTGCTGTCTACTGTGCAATGAAGCGTACCATCTTTCAGGCTGGCGGTTATTTTATCGCCCGCTTTGACTTTAGTCGTACTGGCGATGACTTTTGCTGCGCTTGACTGGCTATCCGAGCCGCTTTTAATAATGGCATAGCCCCGTGCGAGTGTGGCAAGCGGG
>JBFHPN010000253.1:0-4372 GCA_041592735.1 Oleiphilaceae bacterium
ACCAATGAGCGCGCCGGTCATCATATGCCCGGCGGCTCAAGACGTCAGGGGGGGATCGAGATTGAGATAGTCGACCGAGTTGGTCGGCCGGTTTATTCGCATGGCCTCATGCACAACGGTGAAGTGCCGAAAGACGCACGACGATTTATCAAAAAGACCGTGGATGAGCAGGGCAAACCAGTAGGGCTGCATTTCTGGCGCTACACTAAGGTCGAAGAAGATACCCGAATCGCTTCAGGGGAGACACGCCAGGAGCGTTTTACCTTGCCTGCAAATATGGCGTACCCGATCAAGGTTTCAACGCGTATTCGTTACCAGACCTTTTCCAAAAAACTGGTTGATCAGGTAAGAGCGGCTTTTCCCGAGCAGGCCATTCCATATCCGGAAGTGGTGGATATGGTAACGGATGTGCAATGGTTTGATGCACCGTAAAATAATATAACGGATAGTCTGCAGGGCGAAAAAAACAGGCTATAGTGAATTTATGCAAATAAATTCCAATCGAGCGCTATGGCGTACTTACCTGTTTGTTGTTGGTTTTTCCTGTCTCGTGGCAGGCGCATTTCTGTATTTAAAATGGTTTGAAATCAAACAGACCGCTGTGCTTCAGCAAACCTATGCCAATAAATTAATTTCCAAATCAATCGATAATTATCTGGATAAACAAGCGTCATTTCTTGAGCTGCTTGGCGAAAGGGTTCTCCGCCAGTTAACTTTAAATCAGCATGCTAACGTTCAGTCTGAATTGGATATGCTCTTGGCTTCCAACAGTGAATTAGCAGGCTTTATTATTCTGGATGATAAAGGAAATCCTCTGGTTTTCAGCAGCAATTTTTCTTCGCCTTCACAATACGCAAGATTGAATGAGTTTATCAAGCCGGCAACTAAATCGGCTCTATCTTCTCAAGATAAGGAGGCAGGTCTGATGATAGGGCGAACTTTTTATTTGTCAGAGATGGATAAATGGCTTATTCCTATACAATTTAGCATCACAAACGAATTGAATGAATCAGTAGCCGACATTATTCTGGCCATCAATCTGGACAGATTGAATCAGAACTGGTTAGGCTCCTCGCTACCGGATTATCAAAAATATCTGTTGCTTCGTGAAGATTTATATCGTCAATATGGCACCTTCTTTCAATCAGATAAATACCCTCAACGCTATCCAGAGGCATTTTCAGTTGAACATTTTTACTATCTTGCTGAGCTGATGACGCTTCAGACAGGTTTTTCACTCGAAGAGTTAAAAGCTGGTGAACTCGTTGTGACGTTTTCAGGTGTAGATGCTGAAGATACGCCGTATCTTTTAACCGTCAACTTCAATCCAAAATATCGATTATTCAGTGTTTTGGGTATTCCATTTGAAGAGCTCTATATGGAGATGATGCCGGCCATTTCCTGGATGCTGGTATTTCTTGCGGTATTTAATGCCGGGCTTTTTTGGTTATTCAGACGCAATATCCGCACCGAATTGAGTGCCAAGCATGCCTTGCATTACCAAGTTGAGCATGACCCGCTTACACAATTACCGAATCGTCGGTACTTGGTGAGTCATTTCAAGGAGTGGTCAGCGGAACAGGGTGGCGAATTTTCAATGCTTTACATGGATTTAAAGAATTTTAAGCATTGCAATGATGTTCATGGTCATAGCATGGGTGACAAAATATTGTGCATCGTTTCGAAACGCCTGGCGCATTTTTTTGATAAGTGCCTTTGTGTTCGTCAGGGAGGCGATGAGTTTATCGTGTTATCTCCAGTGACTAATGATGATGCTATCCGATTACGTTGCCTGGAGTTTTTAAAAGATCTGGAAAAAACGATTGTTATCGAAAATCTTAATTTTTCCATTTATGCCACCGTGGGGATTGCCATTGCGCCTTATGATGGCGCCACATTGGACGAATTGCTCAGAAAAGCTGATATGGCAATGTATGAAGCCAAGCGCAAACAGCAGAATGTCAGTTTATATTCCGATGATTTGGAAACACGTACACGGCAAGTCTCAGAAATTGAAAGTGAACTGAGTCATGCTCTTAAGAATAACGAATTCAGTGTTGTCTACCAGCCACAAGTAGATGCTTATTCCTATCAAGTGCTGGGTATCGAGGCACTGATCCGCTGGAATAACCCCAAGATAGGTTTTGTGCCGCCGGATTTATTTATCCCTGTGGCAGAAGCAAATGGCTTGATTCACGAAATAGGTCATTTTGTGATGGAAACAGCCATGATAGATGCTCAGGAGATTTATCAAGCTAGCGGCTTCTCTTATAAGTTAAGGCTGTCTGTTAATGTCTCGGTTTCACAGCTGTTTAATGATGATTTTGTTGAACATATAGAAAGTCTTTTGAACAGATATCAGAATCAGCCGATTACTTTTATGGTAGAGGTGACCGAAAGCTTGTTTATTGATGACTTGCTCAGGGCCAAAAATATATTGTTAAGAGCCAAGCAGGCCGGCATTTATATTTCACTGGATGACTTTGGCACCGGTTATTCTTCATTAAGTGTGTTGAGTAAGCTGCCTATTAATGAACTGAAGATAGACAGAAGTTTTGTTAATGATATTTTGACCGATGAGCATGATTGGTTGCTTGCCAAAAGTATCATTAACCTGTGTAAAAGCCTGTCTATTCCGGTTGTGGCAGAAGGCGTTGAAACCAAGGCTCAGGCAGACAGACTGGCTGCACATGGTTGTGATATTTTTCAAGGTTATTATTTTGCCAGGCCATTGCCGAAAGCCGAGTTGATTGACTTCCTTAAAGAAAAGGGCGGAGGGCGGCGTGATCTCATCTAATTGAGTCTCACCCGGTAAACCTCTTCCAGAGAAATAAGCTTTTGACGCGCCAGGCTTAAGGCGTGTTCTGTCAGCGGCACCATTCCAGAACGGATTGCCGCCTGCTCTAATTCACTCGCATTGACATCCGGTCGGATCAGTTCCCTGATGTCTGAACTGACTTCCAGCAACTCGTAAACGGCAAGCCTGCCGTTATAACCGGTTCCATGGCAGGTATCACAACCTGCGCTCTTATAGAAAACTTCTTGCTCACTTAAGTGTAAGGCCTTTCTCACCGCATTGTTGATGGTTTCTTTCTGGAGGCAGTGCGGACAGTTCTTTTTCACCAGGCGTTGCGCCAAAACGGCGAGCAGGGTGGAGTTTAATAAATAGGACTTTACGCCAATTTCCAGCAAACGGGTTATTGTGGCAGCGGCGCTGTTGGTATGAAGGGTCGAGAGCACCAGGTGCCCGGTCAGAGAACTCTCTACAGCCATCTTGGCGGTCTCTTCATCGCGGATTTCACCTATCATAATGGCATCTGGGTCATGTCTTAAAATGTTTCGCAAGGCCCGTGCAAAGGTGTAATCGATAGCGCTCTGAACTTGTATCTGAAGAATCTCTTCAATGTGGTATTCAACCGGATCTTCAACTGTAATGATATTGATATTCCGTTTTTTAATTTCCTGAAGGGCTGCATAAAGCGTGGTGGTTTTGCCTGAACCTGTGGGGCCTGTTACCAGAATCAATCCACTGCTTTTGTTGACCAGCCCCGCAAATAGTTCTGCATCGGCTTTACTAAAGCCAATGTTATCAATCGATTTCATACTGCTTGAGGTATCGAGTATCCGTAATACCACACTTTCGCCATGAATCGTTGGCATGACAGAGACCCGCAAATCGATATCATGATTTTTGTGTTTGGTTTTACTGCGCCCATCCTGTGGTAAACGGCGTTCCGCAATATTCATCCCGGAAATTATTTTGATCCGAGCTACAGCGGCCGGCAGCATTTTTTTATCAAAGTTACGTATTTTGATCAGGTTGCCATCGATGCGGAAAAGAATATCAACCGTTTGTTCACCCGGGCGAATATGAATATCCGAGGCGCGCCGGTTGACGGCATCGATGATCAGGTTGTTGATGAGTCGAACTGTTGGTCTGTCGGTCGCCAGTTTAATGGCTTGTTGTTCCTCCCAGTTATTGATGTGAGAGGAAAGGGGCAGGGTATTCAGTACATCTTCAATATCGGATGTGCCATAGTATTGAGAGATGGCATAGTCTATTTCTTCGGCACCGGCGATGACTGATTCGATGATATGCCCCGACATAAAGTGCAGCATATTCAGAGTTTCAGAGTTGGAAGGATCCTCCATGGCGACCACCAGACGGTCTTTATGAATCATTAAAGGGATAAGCGCATGATTTCGAGCAAATTCAGCCGGCACATGTTTCAGAACTTCAATATCAAGATCAAAGTCACTCAGTTGAATATAAGGAATCTCAAGGCAGCAGGAGAGGGCATTGCGAATCTGATGATCTGTGGCAAAACCCATGCGTTTGATAATGCGGCCCAATAGTTCACCCTTGGCATGG